>JAPPGB010000101.1 GCA_028821475.1 Spirochaetaceae bacterium | reverse complement strand
AGCTCGCGCTGGCGCCGCGGGTGCAGCAGCGCGGCGGCCGACACCGGCCCGGCGGGCCGCTCCGGGCCGGAACACGGTTCCGGGTTGGAACACGGTTCCGGGTTCCGATCACCCCGCGACGGCGCCGGTGCGAGCGCAGCGGTGAGCCGCGGCTCCGATGCGGCCACGACCGGCAACGGTTCCGGCTCGGCGCCCCTCGCCGGCGGCGGAAGTGGCGCGGCCAGGCCTTGGTCCGAAGCGGCCGCGGCGGCACCGGGAGGGCGCAACGGTGCCGGACAGTGCCCGGCGGCTCCGCTCGGTTCCCGCCGCGCCGGCTGCGCATCGCCATGCCGGGCGCCGCGGTGCTGCGCATCCGCGTGGCTCACCACCGGCACCACCGGCGTGGTCGCGGCCTCAGTACCCGTGAGCCCGGGCCGCGGTACACGCCCCGGCGCCGCAGGCGGTGGCGCGTGCAGCGTTGCGGGCGTCGAAGCCGGTGCAGCGCCCGAGGTGGCGGCACTCGAGTCCCATCGGCCCACCGGCTTCGCACCCGCCGCTGCCGGGCGGCCACCGACTACCACCGAGTCGTCAGACGGTCGGCTGCAACGGTCGCTCTCCGCATGCCGGTCCCTTTGGCCCCCGGCGGCACCGGGCGACCGCGCCACCGGCTCGTCCGGCGGTCGGCTGCAGCCGTCGTTCCCGGTGTGCCGGTCCTCGCGGCCTCCGGCGGCACCGAGCGACCGCGCTACCTGGTCGACGGCGGCCACGCCGCGCGGCGCCGCTGCCGTCACCGCCGCGGCACCGGCCATCCCCGCTCCCGACGCTTCGGCATCCTGGTCACCCGCTGCGCTCGGCTCAGCAGGCAGCCCGGGCAGATCTTCGCAGCGCTCCTGATCGACGGGCGCGCTCGCTCTCCGGCACTGGCGCTCCGCGGCCCCGAACGCGGTCTCCAACTGCGCCGCCGACGTCACACTCAGCTCGCCGCTGTGCAGCATGGCCCGCACCCAGCCATGCCGCCGGCACAGCCTCATGGTCTGAATACGGCGTTGCGCGGCGGCATCGGTAAATCGCAACTCCCGCACCGCGTAGTCGAACAGGCTCGAGAACCCGCGCCGCAGTGCCAGCCCACGACGGTCGATCTCGTCGAGATGGTCCAGGATATGCACTTCAAGGCCGCGCTGGTTGGCCGCGAGGCGCCTGGTCTGCTCGAGGAGCTGCTGATCACCGAGTGAGCTGAAGGGTCGTCTGCCGGTCCCGCTTGTCATGCTTGCCATGCCTTAAATATATCACTGGCCTGTAGATAGCACTTCTATACAGGTCTTCGATCCGGTACCGGCAGCCTCTGTGGGGCGCGACATGGCGGCTCCAGGCGCACGCGTTCGGCCACTTGACGGTCGCAGACCATTGCCGGACTTCAAGGCCCGCCAGGGGCCTCTATCCGCAGCAGAAAAGTGCGTCAACCCCTGCGCCCGATTTTCTGCAGTTATTTTGGTGCAGGTCGAACGCCGCGCACCGCGACACGCACGAACCCACCCCATGCCTCGAGGATTGTCCGACCCGCCCGGTACGTGGGCCCTCACGACACCGGCGCCCGCGGCAGCCCGCCTGGTCCCCAATCTGCTGCCGTGCCGACCGGAGCGGTGGGGTGAGATCGGTGCGTGCCGACATCGTCAACCGCCACCACCGCTCTTCGCATTCGCACCGTCCGCGGCCCGGTGCTTGAGCCTGCAGCGCGAATCCTGCTATTCATGGAGAAGTAGTTCAACCGCGCCCCAGTAGCTCAGTGGGATAGAGCAACGGTTTCCTAAACCGTAGGTCGGACGTTCGAGTCGTCTCTGGGGTAATCAGCCGATGCGCATCGCCCTCGCCCAGATCAACTCCACCGTCGGCGACTTCGCCGGCAACAGCGGGCGCATCCTCGCCCGGCTGCAGGAGGCGCGCGCACGGAACGCCGACCTGGCGGTGTTCCCGGAGCTGTGCCTGTGCGGCTACCCGCCGATGGACCTGCTCGATCACGGCTCGTTCGTGGCGGAGAACCGCAAGGCGCTGCGCCACCTTCAGCGCGCCATGCCGCCCGGCCTCGGCGCCGTGATCGGCTACGTGGACCGCAACCGCGGCGCTTCCGGCAAGCACTTGGCCAACGCCGCCAGCCTGCTCGCCGAGGGGCGCATCCTGCACACGCAGGCCAAGACCCTGCTGCCCGCCTACGACGTGTTCGACGAGTCGCGCTACTTCGAACCCGCCGCCGAACGGCGCCTCGCCCACTTCAAGGGCGAACGCATCGGCATCACCATCTGCGAAGACATCTGGTGGGAGACCGAGCCGGACCCCGCCGGGCGCTACGCCGTCGACCCGGTGCGCGACTGCCTGGACCAGGGCGCGACCTTGCTGGTGGCGCCCTCCGCCTCGCCCTACTACCGCGGCAAGCCGCACGTGCGCCGCGAGCTCCTGGCCCGTATCGGTACCGGGGCCGGCGTCCCCGTGGTGTACGTCAACATGGTGGGCGGCAACGACGGCCTGCTGTTCGACGGCCAGTCGATGGTTACCGACGCGCGCGGCGAGCTGGTGCAGCAGTGCGCCGGCTTCGAGGAGCAGCTCGTGGTGTGGGACAGCACGCGGCCCGGTGCGCCGGTCGCCCCCGCGGACGACGACTGGCACGCCGCCGAGCGCGCCCTCGGCATGGGCATCGCCGACTACCTGCGCAAGACCCACCACGAACGGGTGCACGTCTCCGTGTCCGGCGGCATCGACTCCGCTCTGGTGGCCGCGCTCGCCGCCCGCGCACTCGGCCCCGAGCGGGTCACCGCGTTCTCGCTACCCTCGATGTACTCGTCGCAAGGCAGCAAGACCGATGCCGCGCTGCTGTGCGAGCGGCTCGGCGTGCCGATGCACACCATCGCCATCGAGGACCTCTACGCCGGCTACGAGCGCGCCCTGGCGCCGGTATTCGCCGGCGCACCGCCCGACATCACCGAAGAGAACCTGCAGGCGCGCATCCGCGGCATGCTGATGATGGCGTACTCCAACAAGACCGGCTCCATCCTGCTCGCCACCGGCAACAAGTCGGAGCTGGCCACCGGCTACTCCACCCTGTACGGCGACCTGTGCGGCGGCCTCGCGCCGATCGGCGACCTGCTCAAGACCGAGGTGTACGCCCTCGCCCGCGCCATCAACCGCGACCGCGAGATCATCCCCGAGGCCACCCTCACCAAGCCCCCCTCCGCCGAACTGCGCCCCGGCCAGACCGACCAGGACTCCCTGCCCGACTACGAGTTGCTCGACCGCATCCTCGACCTGTACGTGATCGGCAACCTCACCCGCGCCGAGATCGTCGCCCGCGGCTACGACGACGCCACCGTCGCCGACGTCCTGCGCCGCGTCGGCCTCTCCGAGTACAAGCGCCGCCAGGCCCCCACCATCCTCAAGATCTCCCCGCGCGCCTTCGGCACCGGCCGCCGCTTCCCCATCGCCCGCGAAATCCACGAAGTCTCCTGACCGCACCCCTGTTCAGCAGATGCCGACTCCAAGGGCACGCCTGCCGTACCCCAACCCGCGCCGGCGGTCCGCCCTGCGACATCCTCACTTCGTTCGTAGCTTGGCACCGGACTGCTTATGGGCGATAATTGAATGATGTTCAAGGTAGATCAATCGAAAAACCGAATATTTAGACTTGATAGAAAACGCTTCTCCGATCTCAAGATTGGCGAACGAACACACCTCCAGGAATGGCTGGCAAATACACCCGATGCTCTAGGTGAAGAACTACTCATAGTCCAGAAGGAATTCGCCGGATTCACCGATACGCGAGAGCGTCTCGATCTATTGGCGCTCGACAAGCTCGGCCAGTTGGTCATTATCGAAAACAAGCTCGACGATACGGGCCGCGATGTCGTATGGCAAGCAGTGAAGTATGCTGCTTATTGTTCCAACCTCACCAAGACTCAGATTATTGACATATTCCAACAATACCTCGACGGCCGACGTAGCGGTGCCAATGCTGAGGAGATGATCCGTGAGTTTCTCGATGAAGAGTCGTTGGACGAGATCGTTCTCAACGGTGGGAATGATCAGCGGATAATGTTCGTTGCGGGAAACTTTCGAAAGGAAGTGACTGCCGCTGTACTGTGGTTGATCGCGCATGATATTCGGGCGCAGTGCTTCCGCGTTGTTCCATATGGTCTCGGTGAAGAGTTGCTGATTGACCTGAATCAGATTATCCCTACACCAGAAGCGGCCGATTATATGATCGGTATGGCGACCAAGGAGAAAGAAGAAAGAATCACCGAAGACGCTCAACGACGAAGTCACCAATTGCGCTTGGAATTCTGGCAACAGGCACTGGATCAATTCCGCGTTGAAAAGCTCACGCGATACCAGAATATAAGTCCGTCGAAGGATCACTGGCTGAACTGCGCTACCGGTGTGTCCGGGTGCGCGTATGCCCTGATATTCCTACAGCGCGAGGCACGTGTGGAGTTGGTTTTCCAAAGAGATCGTACTGACAACAAGTGGATCTTTGACAAGCTGAATGCGAGAAGAGATGAACTCGAGAAGAAGTTCGGCGGAATTCTTGAGTGGATACGGAACGACGACAAGAAGTCGAGCAAGATTCAATTGGCACAATCTTTCGATAGCTATAATCGAGAGGTATGGCCGGAGATAGTCGCCTGGTTATGCGACCATTTCCGCCGCCTCGAAGGTGCGTTATCTGGGCCGCTTAACCAATTGGACCCGGAGCTCAAGGCTCGTACATCGTCGTAGTCGCGAGCACTCTTCAATCACCTCGGGCAGGCCGGGGCTTTGCCGATACCGCGCAGGCGTACCGGGCGGCCAACCGTATCTCCCGGTGGCGGCTCCTCCGATGTACCGACCAGCAACTGCGAGATCGTGGCCAGTGGAGCCCCTGCCTCGACCGCCATCTCGATCGCGCGTCAGGGAGAGCCGCAATCCGCATGCCGGTCGCTCTGACCTTCGCTCTGCACAACCTCTGGCGCGACTGGCTGCTACTCCACCGCGTCGTTTCGTGGAACCACCTCACCATCGTGTGCTTCAGCTCGCCGAACGCGGCATCCTTGCAACGGTCGAAATCGACCGCTCGCGATAGCTAGTTCAGAGAACTTGCGAGCGGACCGTTGCACGGGTCCATGTTGCATCGCCTCCCGCCGTCGCTGGCGAACAGGACATCCATGTTGGGGGAGCCTCTCCAATCCTTCAACCGGGGATGGAGGTTTCCCGGGACGATATCGGTTGCACCGTCTGCATCCTTCGCGAAACAGAGTGCCTCGTCCAATGCGGCCATTCTCAGCACAACGGGGGAGTGGGTCGCCAGCAGTACTTGCGACTCGTACACCGAACTCAGCGACTCGAACACGCAATCGACTGCCAGCGGATGGATCCCGTTTTCCGGTTCTTCCAGGAGATAGATCTCGTCCGACGCCGGGAGGTAGGCGGGGAGTGTCAACGCCAACAGTCGGAGTGTGCCGTCGGAGGCCATCCAGGACGGGATCTCTACGCCCGACTTGTAGCGGAGGCGCAGATACGCATGACGGTCGTCTTCGCGCTCGACGACGCCAACATATGCGAGATCGGACAGCGTCGTCTGGACATGCGACAGCCACTCACGATATGATTCGGGATACTCTTCTTCCAACCGCTTGATAACCCAGGGAAGGTTTGATCCATCCTGAGCTATTCCTTCCGCGCGCCTCGCCGGCGAACTCGCTTCGCGCATGCGAAGACTGTCAAGAAAGAACGATTTGATTGAACTCCCCAATACGCTCTTCACGTACGTCGACACGGGGAAGGTTGTCGGAGACTCGGGCAGATTACCCAGCGCCGAACGCCGGTGACCAAACGCGATGCTCGTTGCCCATCCCTTTCCCGACCTTGAGGAAGTCTCGATAAAGAAATTATCCTTCGCCTGCGGCGACTTACTCAGGATGGTCCGCCACCCGGCCCGATTACCCCCGGTCAGAATGGAGGAAGGAGACTGTTGCGGTTCCGGGAACAGTTCCCTCTGGATCGGCTCTCGCGGGACTTGGTACGGTGCCAACAAGCCTCGTTCCGAGTCGATTCTGATGTCACCCTCCGTTTCCCGGACGGCCACTTCGTAGCGGAAGGCTCTGTAGTCTCGCTCCGTTGGCAACAGCTTCCTGAGCTTGTCCGGTATGTCGAACTCGACCGCCAACTCGAAGCCGAGGCCCTCCGCAGGCCTTCCCCACACCAGATCCTGAAAGTTCCCGGTGCGGCTATCCACCGCTGCCTCAAGCCCCCTAGACACGAGGTCGCCGAGGAACGAGATAACGTCGAACAAGGTGCTCTTGCCGCTGGCGTTGGGGCCTACCAGGATGTGGAAGCGGCCAAGCTCGACGTCTGCGTATTGCATACACCGGTAGTTGAGGGCCTGGAGGCGTCGGATCATGGTGCCGTTGCAACAATAGCACAGAGGCACGGCATCAAGAATCGTGCGAGCCCCCGTCAGTCGCGCGCAGCCACGCCATCACTGGAGTGCACGAGGTTCCGTGTCCCAGGCCGCGTTTGAACACGGGATAGAGCTGACCGGCGGTGACGGCCGCCGCCAGGCCGGCGAGGCCCCGCTTGCCCCAGCGCCGCGCGCACGCTTCGATCGCCTCGGGCAGGGCCGGATCGTTGTCCAGCACCGCATGGGCGTACCGGGCCGCCAACTGCATCTCCGGCGGCGCCTCCTCGCCCGAGCCGAGCAGCAGTTGGCGAATCGCCGCCAGCGGCACCCCCGCCTCGGCCGCCATGTCGATCGCCAGCTTCAAGCAGGCGCCGCAGTCGGCGCGTCGCGTCGCGATGATCTTGGCGGCGAAGTAGGGCACCGCCGGCAAGCCGCACCGGTGCCGGGTGAACGGCCCGGCCAGCAGCATCTTGACCGCCCCCGTCCGGTCGGTGTCGACCAACTCGTGAAGGTAGCTCACGTCATAGCCGTACCGGTCGCCGAATGCGGCCACCTGTCTCTTGAGGATTCGCGCAATCACGGGGCACCTCCCACGCAATTCATTGAGACTCACGGCGTGGTGGGCAACCGGACGATCCAATTCCTCACGAGTCGCAGACCCGCGAGCGGCGTGGAGGTTTTGACTATCGGTCCCGTGCACCGGGTATGGTAGGCAGCAAGAGGGGGCGGATGCGCGCTCCGAGGGAGGCGAGCGATGGATGATGCACCGGCCAGGATCAAGCGGGGCCCGTTGACCGGCAAGCGGGTCGGGCTGCTGGCGGGCCCGGAGTTCAGCGACTTCCAGGCCTACTACCTGAACCTGTACCTGAGCGAGTTGGGGGCGCGCGTCACCAACCTGGTGATCGGCTGGCCGGAGGTGGGTTGGAAGATGACCCGGCCCGCCACCTCGGACACGGTGCAGGGCACGTTCGGACTGCGCCTCGACCCGATCCCGACCATGGCGCACGGCGACCGCTATACCACGCAGGTGTTCCGCGACCAGGCGCAGCTCACCGCCGACGCCGCCGCCGACCTGGATGCGCTGATCGTGCTCGGCGGCCATTCCGCCGACGTGCTGCGCGTCGACCCGGCGGTGACCGGGTTCGTGTCCGCCGCCTACCGCGACGGCGTCCTGGTCGGCGCCCTGGAGTGCGGCCAGATGGTGCTGATGAGCGCCGGCGTGGTCGCCGGCCAGCGCGTCACCGGCTACCGCGTGGTGCGCCCCTTCCTGTCCCGGCTCGGCGCCTTCGTGGACCAGCCGGTGGTGGTGGACGGCAACCTGATCACCGCCCGCGACAGCGACGCCACCCCCGAGTTCGTGCGCGCGGTCGCCCGCTGGTTCCAGCCCGGCTGGGCAGATCCCACCGTCGACCTGCTGGCCGGCAAGCGTATCCTGATCGTGGCCGGCCAGGACTTCGAGGACGTGGAGCTGTGCGTGCCGGCGATGGAGTTCGACCAGCGCGGCGCACGGGTGATCCTCGGCACCTTCCCGGCGCCGGCGGTATCGCGCCCGCCGATGCTGGGGCTGGACGTGGTCATGGGCAACTTCGGCATGTCGGTGCCGTTCCAGGAACTCGACGACTCCCGCTACCCGGTCGTGCCGCTCGCCGACCTGGGCCTCGACGACTTCGACGCGGTGATGATCCCGGGCGCCTTCTGCCCCTGGAACTGCCTCGACGAGGGCTCGCCGGTGGATCTGTGCCGGCGCGCCGCCGACGCCGGCAAGGTGGTGGCCGCGATCTGCCACGGCCCCCTGGTGCTGGCCGCCGCCGACCTGGTGCACGGGCGCCGCATCGCCGGCTTCACCGCCTGCCGCGACGACGTCATCACCATGGGCGCCCGCTACGACTTCGCCTGGCCGGCCATGATCGACGGCAACATCGTCACCGGCCGCGTCCCCGACGACGTCCCCGAATTCGTCGACGCCGTCACCGACGCCCTGTCCGGCTCCCGCCTCCTCGCCGCCGCCACCCCGGCTCCGGCGGAGGTGGCCCGCGCCGCGCCGTGATCGCAAATGCATGGATGGGCGCTCTCGGTCTCGAACTACAGGCCGAGCCGAAGTCGTCCGGTTCCGGCTGCGGCACCACCCTGATCATTACTGCCTGATCATTGCTGTTCGGTTGCTCGTTTCTCCCGCAGCAGCTCCCGGAAGTGCCCCCATCCCGCGAGGAAGGGATCGGAAATGGAAAGAACCCTCCCCAGTTCCCGGCCTACCTCTTCCACCTCTTCGAGAGAAGGTTCCTCGCCGCTGAGCAATTCCCGGGCCCGCAAGACAACCCGCTCCGCCTCGATGCTGCCACGGTCGGTGAGCAGGTCGAACGCCTCGCTCGTGAGCCAATGTCCGACCGCGCCCCGCCGCTCATACAGTCCGCGCCGCAGCTTGACACCCGACTCGTGCTCCAGGTCAAGGTCGAACCAGGCGTCTCGCCCGTCGTCGAACCAAGTTTCGACGGAGGCCAGGACCAACGGAGAGTGTGTCGTTACTACCATCTGCACCGCTTCCGGCGTGCCCAGTGCTCGCATGGCGCCCGTCAGGGAACTCAGGATTGATCGTTGCCATCGGGGATGCAGGTGGCTCTCCACCTCGTCCATCAGTAACACGACGCTGTCGCACGGTGGTTCGCCCAGTTGTTCGGCGGCCAGACGGTGTTCACGCCATGCCAGCGTGAGAACGTAGGCCAGCGCGACGACACGCCGGATGCCGGCGGAGGCGTGCAGGATGGGAATGGCTTCGGCGTAGCCGGTGCGGATGGTGGGGATGTCCCTGGGGTCGTCAATGGAGATGCGCGACAGGTTGCCCAGTTCGACCCGGACACCGGTTCCATCGGACGCGAGCGTCTCGATCACCGCCTTCATGGCGGCGTGACTGTCATTCTGCGCGCTTATCCAGGCGGCCCAGTCGATGATCAGCCCGTTGCAGATCGGTACGCGCCGGCCGTTTTCCTGCACATACGCGCCGTTCCACACCTCGTCCTGAGTGAACACCTGCGCCGGGCGCCGCTCGGAGACATCGACGTCGCCGCGCCGCCTCCAGTAGTTCCGAGCCGGATCCCAGAACGAGAACGAACCGTCCGTGTGCGCGTATACCACCAAGCCCGGCAGCAACGGCCTTCCGGGGCCCCCCACCCACGCTTGATCCCTTGCTACATACCGAGCCTCGTACTCGGATGCGGTGCTCCTCCCCCGCGCACGAAACGCGATAGTCGCATCCTCGCCGGCCTTTCCCGGTCGAGCCGCATACCCGGCGTTCATGTGCGGATTCACTTCCTGCGGCCACCTCCGGGTCAGCGCCCACCAGATCACGTCCAGCAGGAAGCTCTTGCCCAGTCCGTTATCGCCGGTAATCAGGTTGAGCCTCGGGGCAAGCTCCATCTCCATCTCCGGCGCGGGACCGACGTTGCGGAGGCGCAGGCACTCAATCATGGCGCCGGTTCAGATTAGCAGATAACGGTGAGTGCGTACTGCGACCGCTGCGGCACCGCGCTCATGGAAAGCGTCCGCCGCTCTCCCGGTGGACGGCGACGAGGTGCTGGCCCAGGTCACCGGACTGGTGGAGCACCTTGAAGCCGTACGATTCCACTTCCTCGCACAGCCCGCGCCCGGTGCGGTAGCGGCGGAACGGGTAGTACCATGAGCCGTTGACGCGGACCGCGCCGTCGACCCCTTCCTTGCCGTCGTACGGCTGGTAGTGGATGTCCGTGGCCGGGTCGAACAGGCTCTCCTCGTCGTAGCGGTCGAACACGCGGCCCGTTCGCCCGTCGGCCACCTGCCGCTCGGGGCGGTGCCGGCTCGCAGCGTACATGGCGCTGCTCACCAGGTAGCAGCCGCGCGGATGGAGCCGCGCCTGCACCGCACGGAACACCGCCTCCCGGTCCGCGTCCAGCACGATCCCCTGCAGGCAGTAACTGTCCACGACCAGGTCGTAGGTCGGCCCGCGCTCGGGAATCCGGGTCACGTCCATCACCTCGAAGCAGACGTCGAGCCCGCGCTCCGCGGCGATCAGCCGCGCCTGCGCTATCGCTTCCGGTATCACGTCGACGGCGTGCACGGCGAACCCGCGCTCGGACAGGTAGACGGCACCCGGACCGATACCCGTACCCAACTCCAGCACCCGCGGGCGGTCCCGGTACGGGGCCAGCCTCGGAATCACCTCGTCCAGAAACCCGCGCGACGAGAAGTCGTCGTAGTCGGCAGGGCCTCCCGCCCGCGCCGTCCTCCGATAGCGCTCGATGTTCTCGCGCAGGTAGTTTCTCATGGCCGCAACGCTCCGCGCCAAACGTACCGTCCGCGCCGGCACGCCAACAACCTGCCCGGCGCCCCAGCTTGACAATAACGGAAAAAAAATTACCTTAGATCCCGTGACGGCTCCCTGGTCTTTCTACGGGCGCCGGGAGGAACTTGGCAGCCTCCTGGAGATCATGCGCCGCCGGCGCTGGTTCTTCGGGGCGATCCGCGGTCGCCGTCGGATCGGCAAGACCGCCCTCATCCAGCAGGCGCTGATGATCGTCTCCGAAGATGAGCCGGCTGGCCCGCGGGTTCTCCTCGTCCGGATCCCGGACAGCGGCCCTGCCGACTTCGCCGCCGTGTTCCGCAGCGCGCTCGCTGAAACCGGTCTGGCCGCGAACACCGAGACAACGCATCCGATCCGCGACCTGCCCGCGATAGCCGCCGCGGTGGGCTCGCTGTGCTCCCGCGGAACCATCGTAGTCCTCGACGAGTTTCAGATCTGCCACCGCGGTCCGCTGAGCGGGTTCCCGTCTCTGCTGCAGGAACAGGTCGACCGCCTCCAGGACCGCGATGCGGTGGGCGGCCTGATTGTCCTGGGCTCCGTGCAGACGGAGATGGAGGCGCTGCTGCACGACCGGCGGGCACCGCTGTTCGGACGCACGACGTTCGAACTGACCCTCGGTCCCTGGGATCTGCCCGCCATATTCGAGGTGTGCCGCGCCCATCGCGCGAACGATCCGGCTCGCTGCCTGACGCTGTGGACGCTGTTCGGCGGCGTCCCCAAGTATTGGCGCCACTTCGCGGAAACCGACGGCCTGGACGCCGTCCCCGACTGGGAGTCGTGGGCGCAGCAGGTGTGCGAGCGTCTGTTTCTGCGTTCCGCCTCACCTTTGCGAGACGAAGGCGAGGGACTGCTCGCTCGCGAGTTGCGGCGCAACTACCTCGCCATCCTGCGCACGCTGGCAGAGCGCCCGGGCTGCACCCACGCCGAACTGCGCGACGCGCTGCCGGAGCTGTCGCTGGGACCCTACCTGAACGCCGTGACGCGCGACCTGCGGCTGGTCGAGAGGAAACTGCCGATCCTCGCCGGCGAGCGGCAGCGGCGGGCGCGGTACATGATCTCCGATCAATTCCTGAGCGCCTGGCTGCGCGTCATGCAGCCCGCCTGTCAGGCCGCGCGCGTGTTGCCGGCGCCGCAGGTGGCGCACCGCGCTCTCGCCGCGCTCCGCACGCTCGAGGGACATGCGTTCGAACGGATGGTCGGCGAGGCCACCGAGGCGGCGTCCCGGGCAGACGCCTCGGACTTTCCGATTACCGATCGCGTCGCCGGCTACTGGAATCGTCCTCGGTCACAGGCGGGATCCGTGGAGATCGACTTCATCGCCTGGAACGAGCAGGAACGCCGCGTCCGCTTCGGCTCCTGCAAGCGCAATCCCGAGCGCCACGACGGTGCCGCGCTGCACGGCTTTCGCGATCACGTCGATCGGTTCCTGGCCACCGGGGTCGGACGACGCTTCACCGGCTGGCAGCACCAGTTCGCGCTGTTCGCGCCGCGGTTCCCGAAGCCGCTGCGCGACCGCCTGGAGGTGGACGGCTGGATCTGCCGGGATCTGGCCGACTACCAGCGCGTGCTGAGCGATGAGCTGACCGGGCAGCCGGGTGCACTGCCCGCATCGCCGAAACTGAACGGAGCGGAGTGATGCCTGACGAGACCGTCCGCCTGGTCATCGAGAACGGGAATTGGGGGGCGACCAGCCTGCGGACGATCCGCGGCGTGCTCACCTCCGCGGCGGAGGTGCTGCTGGCCGGGTTCGGGAGCGCACCCGACGCCGCCATCCACGTGGCGCCGTGGCGCCGGAACCCGCGCGTGTTCCACGACCGGCGGCCCTACCAGGTGCGGCTCAGCGCGCGCGACACCTACTGGTGCCAGTACGTCTACCAGTTTGCGCACGAGCTGTGCCACGTCATGATCAACTTCGACCGCCACCGGGCGCACAAGCACCGCTGGTTCGACGAGGCGCTGTGCGAGCTCGCCTCGCTGTTCGTGCTGCATCGCCTGACGCCGGCGTGGGCCGAGGATCCACCGGCCGGCGTGGCACAGGCGGCGGCGTACGCACCGAACTTTGCCGACTACGCGGTGCGCGTGGCGGCGCGGTACCCCCGGCCGGGCGATCTGCCGCGGTGGCTCGCGGACCGGTTGCCGGACCTGGAAGCGGACCCGTACGGACGCGAACGCAACGGCGTGATCGCGGCGAGCCTGCTGCAGCCGTTCCTGGACGACCCCTCGCTGTGGCACGACTGCCGGCGGCTGAACCGTTGGGACCCCTGCGCGAGCGCGACATTCCGCGACTATCTCGATGCCTGGGCCGGTCACCTCGGCCGCAGGGGCTCGCCGCCGCGGGTTCCGCTGCTGATCGGAAACCTGTGGTATCGCGCCCAAACCGCCGCCGAGTGAGCCGCCGCGGCGTCCGGCTGCCGTTACCCTCGAATCCGCCGTAATCCGCGGGGGCGGCGTTGACACGGGTGCGAAGGCGTGAGTATCTAGACGGTTAACGGCAATGGCTACCGCTGTGGCACAGGAAGCGGAACGGCTGTTCTCCAATCTGCTGCACGTGGAGTGTCAGCCGGGCGCGCAATGGACGCTGGAGCGCTGCCACGAGGTTGCTCCGCTGATCTGCGAGATAGGCCGGCTCAAGGCGGAAAAGAACGCCATCATCCTGGCCCATTCCTACGTCGACCCGGAGATCGTCTACGGGGTGGCGGACTTCAAGAGCGACTCCTACGCGCTCAGCCTGGAGGCGCGCGACTCCGACGCCGACGTGATCGTGTTCGCCGGCGTGGTGTTCATGGCCGAGACCGCCAAGATCCTGTGCCCCCACGCGCAGGTGCTGGTGCCCGACATTGCCTCCGGCTGCTCGCTCGCCGACTCCCTGACCGGCGCCGAGCTGACCGCCCTCAAGGCGCGCCACCCGGAGGCGGCGGTGGTGTGCTACATCAACAGCTCGGCGGACGTGAAGGCGGTCAGCGACGTGTGCGTGACCTCGGCCAACGTGTACCGCATCATCGAGCGGCTGCCGCAGCGCGAGATCCTGTTCGTGCCGGACCGGCTGATGGCGGCCAACATCGCCCGCGAGATGGCGGCGCGCGGCATCGACAAGGTGATCCACAGCTCCGACGGCACCTGCCTGGTGCACGACCAGTTCACCGCCGAGACGATCGCCGAGACGCGCGCACGCTTCCCGGGGGTCAAGGTGGTGAGCCACCCCGAGTGCACCCCGGAGGTGACCGCGGCCAGCGACTTCGTCGGCAGCACCGGCAAGATGATGGAGTACGTGCGCGACACCGACGCCGCCTACTTCATGCTGCTTACCGAGTGCGGCCTGGTCAGCCGCGTCGAGGTCGAGAACCCCGGCAAGCAGTTCGTCGGCTCCTGCCGCCTGTGCCCGCACATGAAGCGCAACAGCCTGCAGAAGATCCGCGACGTGCTCGTGGATCCGCTGCCGCACCAGGTGATCGAGCTCGACGAGACGGTGCGGGTGGCGGCGCTGCGCTCCATCGAGCGGATGTTCGAGTTGACGTGATTCCGTTCTCGGCGCGGCGGGTAATCGAGACCGCCCTGGAGGAGGATCTGGGGCTGGGCGATGTCACCGGCAGCGCCGTGGTGCCCGCCGGCAGCCACTGCCGGGTGGCGGTGGTGGCCCGCGAGGCGCTGGTGGTGTGCGGCGCAGCGATCGCCGCCGCCGTGTTCTGGCGCCTCGACGCCGACCTGAACGTGGAGCCGGCGCTCGCCGACGGCGCCGCCGCCGGCCCCGGCGACCGCGTCCTGTACGTGTCGGGCCCTGCGCGGCCGATACTGGCCGCCGAGCGCACCGCCCTCAACCTGCTGCAGCACCTGTCCGGAATCGCCACCTCTACCCGTTCGTACGTGGAGCGGCTGCGCGGCACGGCGGCGGCCGTGTGCGACACGCGCAAGACCACGCCCGGGCTGCGCGAGCTGGAGAAGTACGCGGTACGCTGCGGCGGCGGGCGCAACCACCGCGCCTCACTCGCCGACTGCGTGATGATCAAGGACAACCACATCGCGGTGGCCGGCGGCGTCGCCGCCGCGGTACGGCGCGGCCGCGAGCGGGCACCGCACGTGGCGCGCATCGAGGTGGAGGCCGACACCCTGGCCCAGGTGCGCGAGGCCGCCTACGCCGGCGCCGACGTGATCCTGCTCGACAACATGACTCCCGGGCAGGTGCGCGAAGCGGTGGACGTGATCGCGGGACGGGCCATCGTGGAGGTGTCCGGCGGCGTCACTGCCGAGACGCTGGCCGCCTACGCCGCCGCCGGGGCGGACTTTCTGTCCACCAGCGCCATCACCGCCGCGCCGCGCCGCCCCGACCTGGGGCTCGACTTCCTGGGCCTGCAATGACTGCCGCGACACCCGCCCGCACCGACTGCCTGGTGATCGGCGCCGGCGCCGCCGGGGCGGTGTACGCGCTGCAGGCCGCCCGCGCCGGCCTGCAGGTGACCCTGATCACCGGCGCCCGCGAGCTGACCGCCAGCAACAGCCTGTGGGCGCAGGGCGGCATCATCTACGACGGCCATGATCATGGCGACGGCGACCTGCTGCGCGCCGACATCGACGCCGCCAGCGGCCACTCCGCCAACCCCGCCGCCGTGGACGCCATCGTGCGCGACGGGCCGCGCCTGGTGCGCGAACTGCTGATCGACGACCTGCAGGTGGCCTTCGACCGCGACGACGGCGGCGCGCTCCGCTTCACCCGCGAGGCGTCGCACTCCCGGCACCGCATCATCTACGCCAAGGATCACACCGGGCGCGCCATCCTGACCGCCCTGCACAAGCGGCTGGCGGAGCTGGCGGACGGCGGCCCCCTGACCGGCGGCGGCAGCCTGACCGTGGCCACCGGCTGCTTCGCGGTCGACCTGCTCACCCTGTCGCACAGCTCGGTGGACTTCCTGGACCGCTACCGGCCGCTGAGTTGCATCGGCGCGCACGTCCTGGACGTGGCCGCCGGCGAGGTGCGCCCGATCATGGCGAAGAAGACCGTCCTGGCCACCGGCGGCCTCGGCCAGGTGTACCTGCACAGCACCAACGACGCCGGCGCCTACGGCCACGGCGTGGCGATGGCCTACCGGGTCGGCGCGCGCGTCATCGACATGGAGTACGTGCAGTTCCACCCCACCGTGTTCCACCGCCGCGGCGAGCGCCCGTTCCTGGTCTCGGAGGCGGTGCGTGGCGAGGGCGGCGTGCTGATCAACCGGCAGGGCGAGGCGTTCATGGAGCGCTACCACCCCGACGGCTCGCTGGCGCCGCGCGACGTGATCTCCCGCTCCATCCACTCCGAGCTGCTGCGCGGGGCCAGCGACACCGTGTACATCGACCTGTCCGGCGTCGATGCCGACTATGCGCGCCGCCGCTTCCCGACCATCAACGCCCGCCTGCTGGCCGCCGGCGTGGACATGACCCGCGAGCCGATCCCGGTGGTGCCGGCCGCGCACTACTCGTGCGGCGGCATCCACACCGACATGGCCGGCAACACCAACATCGCCCACCTGAGCGCCATCGGCGAAACCGCCTGCACCGGGCTGCACGGCGCCAACCGGCTGGCCAGCACCTCGCTGCTGGAGTGCCTGGTGATGGGCGCCACCGCGGCCGGCCGCCACGCCGCCGAGATCGCCGCCGGGGCCGACTTCCACCTGCCCGCGGTGCGCCCCTGGGAGATGGCGTCCGCCGAGCCCGACGACGAGCTGATCACCCAGGATCTGAACGTGATCCGCAACACCATGTGGAACTACGTCGGCCTGGTGCGCACCGCCAAGCGCCTGGACCGCGCCGGCAACCTGCTGCGCGAACTGAAGAACGAAATCGACGGCTTCTACGCCGACAACGCCCTCACCCCGCGCCTGCTGGCGCTGCGCAACGCCGTGCAGACCGCCCTGCTGATCACCTACGCCGCCCTGCGCAACCCGCGCAGCGCCGGCTGCCACTACCGCAACGACTCCCTCGACCGCACCCGCCCGCGCACCTGACCCGCGTTGACCAGGGGAACCACGGCTTCCTCGACGGCAACAAGCGTACCGCGTGGGTTACCGCGCGCCTGTTCCTTGCCGACAACGGCAGGCGCCTCGAATTCGACCCCGCCGACGCCATCCGCACCATGGAAGGCGTCGCCTCCGGCCGCGTCAGTGAGACCGCACTCGCCGACTGGTTCCGATCGCACATGACACTCCACATGTGTCAAGACTGACCGTAATACACACGCCGGCGCAGGTATCGCTTCAAGGGTGCGTTCTTTCTCTGTGGTACCGGAATAGGTATCCCCTCCCAGAGACCAAAG
>JAPPGB010000100.1 GCA_028821475.1 Spirochaetaceae bacterium | reverse complement strand
TCGACTCGTCGAAGTAGGGGTTGGCGCGGGCGAAGAAGTGCAGCGCCGGCTCGGCGAGGCCGCGGTACACCTGGCTGGCGATGCGGTCGCGGTTGAGCACCGAGCTCATCGCCTGGCGGAACTCGGTCTGGCTGAACCAACTGTACACCAGCGGATCCATGGTGTCGGGGTTCTGGTTGAAGGAGACGAAGGAAGACCCCAGCGTGGCGCCGCCATTGTAGACGGTGTAGTCGGGATCTTCGGCGTCGAGCAACTCGTCCAGGTCCTCGGGGCGCACCGAGTAGGCGTCCTTGTTGCCCTCCTTGAACAGCAGGAACTCGGTGTTGCGGTCGGGCACGATCTGGTAGACGGCGCGCTCGATGTAGGGCAGCGATACGCCGGCCTCGTCCTTCTTCCAGTAGTGCGGGTTGCGCACCGCCACCACGCGCACGCCGGGTTCGTACTCGGCGATGTAGTAGCCGCCGATGGAGGGGATGGTGGCGGGATCGGTGTCGATGCTGAACAGGTTGAGCACGCCCTCGGTGCCGCCCTCCTGCTTGGCCGGCTCGTAGACGTAGCGCGGGCCGAACTCCATGTTGGTGGACAGGATCGGGTTGGCGACGATGCGCGGGTAGTGGAACGCCACGGTCAGGTCGTCGATCTTCTGCACCTCGATGCGCGCCTCGGAGCCGTCGGCCATCTCGATGAACTGGCCGGCGTAGCCCGGCTGCTGCAGCTCCTGGTCGCCCTCGATCTCGTTGTACCAGAACACGATGTCGTCGGAGGTGACCTTCACGCGCGTGTCCGGGTCGGCGAGGGTGGTCCAGTACAGGTCGTCGCGCAGGGTGTAGATCACCGTGAGCGTGTCGGCCGCCTCGTCGGCCACCACCTCGAAGCTGGCCAGGTTGGGCAGGAACTCCCGCGTGCACGGATCGTAGTCGGCCAGGTAGTCGAACAGCACGCCGACCACCGCGCCGGTGTCGCCGTCGCGCGCGAGCATGGTGTTGAAGCTCTTGGGGTCGTTGTTGATCGAGGTGAGCCAGGTGCCGCCCACCGTGCCCAGCGCGAACTCCTGGCAGCCGTGGCGCTCGGTGGTCTTGGCCAGGATCTCGGCGCGCGCCTTCTCGCGCTCGCTCATCGCCTCGCCCTCGGACATCTCCTCGTCCGCGGTGCCGGCTGCCCACAGGGCGTTCAGCGGCAGCAGGGCAATCGCCACGGCGGCTAACAGCCCGTGGCGGGGAAACGGAAGCAGTTTGTACATGCCCACCAGTGTACCGCACCGAGGGCCTCCCGAATCAAACACCACGTTAATAATGCGCAACCCCGGTTTAACACTCGACGGCGGGCCGCGGTGGTGATGCGGGGCAGCGTCAGGCGGCCGCGGGGTCCGGCTGCATGAGGCCGAAGATGTTGCCCTCCGGGTCGTGGCAGTAGGCCAGCCAGCCCACTCCCTTGACCGCCAGCTTGGGCACCGCGATGGTGCCGCCGGCATCGGTTGCGCTCGCCACGTAGCGGTCGAGGTCGTCCACCTCCACCGTGCACACGTAGCTGCTCACCGGTGCGCCGGCCGCCGGCGGGTCGCCCCGGCGCGCCAGGATGGCGCCGTCGATGCCGCGCTCCTCGGCGGGACCGGTGGTGAGCAGCCAGTACTCCTCGCTGCCCCAGCGCTGCGCGCTCCACCCGAACACCCGCGCGTAGAACCGTACCGCGCGCTCCGGATCCTGCGCGTGAATCTCAAAGTGCACCACTCGTGGCATGCAGGTACTATCGTCGGTTGCGGCTGCCGGAGCAAGCCGAACGAGCCGGCTCCTCGGGTTGCAGCCGATGGCCTGCCACGCCGACCCGTGGCAGGCGGCGGTATCAGGTGGCGGTTCCGCTATACGCCCCCGCACGCTTGATGTTCGCCAAGTGCCGGTCGAGCGTCTTTTCGACTTGCGGCTTGCCGCCTATCGTATCGTCGTAGAGGATCACCCGATAACCGCTGATATCGAACGGCAGTTCCCCACCCCGACGAGCCAGCAGGACCGTTGGCTTGGCAAGCGCATGAGCGTATCCCAACTCGTAGAATACATTGGGGTTGGGGGGAGTCACCTCCGCAATCACCAAGTCGGAATCCAACAAACTGTTGATGATGTCCTGCAGAATGATTCCGGGCCGAAACACATCATCCGCGCGGTGCACGTCGAAACCACTCTTCTCACAGACGGGCCTGATCACTTCTCGATACAGGTTGTCGTAGGTTTCCTCGAATCTCATCACAACGAAAGCCTTGGGAAGGCTCCCGTCAACAGCAAATCCATCAAACTCGACTGCACCGGATCCCGATGCGAACAGGCCAGTCTGAGCACCGCTCGGCGAATAAGGCAGCGTCTGGCTGATCACGAGGATCCCGTCTACGGCCAAAGAAACGTTCCTTCCTCGAAGCTGGATCTCGATATCGTACCACCTGTCACTCTCGAGTTGAGATGCGCTGCCCTTTCCTGCGATTGACTCGTAGCGCCGTTGGTCGGGCTCGAATGCGCCCACGGTGTAGGCGAATCCATCCCCGCCCAGTCCAACCGAGTAATGGCGCTCGGACTGCGCGTCATAGCCAACCAGGACACGTCCAACGCAGTTACTCGTGTCGCCCAGGAGAACTCTCGCGGAGATGCGTCCGCTACGCAAAGCACCGGGCGCCAGTGCGATCCCAACCGTTGAATCTGCGGATCCCGTGTACGTCGCGGAGCGCCCGCTGAACGCCCACCTGCCTTCAATAGCTGCCCACGACGGACGACGGTTTTCTTCGCTGTCCATTACCAAGTTGTTCTGACTATACGGCGGGCAACGCAGCCGGCGCAATGGCGAGGCGGGCGTAGCCCAGGTTGTCCAGGATTTGGTACACGCTGTCCGCGATCAGGGCCACCTGGCGGTCACGCAACTGGTCGAGCAACGGGCCGAAAAACGTGTTGGCGTCGCCGCGCACCGCGGCATCCGGGTACTGCGGTGCGTCGTCGGTTCCGAAGCCGGTGGGGAAGCCACGTTCCGGATCGTGCGCGCCGTGGATGGCTGCCGCCTCCTGCAGCAGGCGGCGGCCGATCTCCTGCGGGATGTAGCTGAAGGCGTTCATCGCCACCACGCCCAGTTCGCCCAGGCGCCGTTGCTCGGCCACCGCCAGCCGGCGTACCGAGCTGAAGCCGTGCACCACCAGCCGGTGGCCGATGCCGCGCGCCGCCAGCTCTTCCAGCACGCGCCACTGCACGCCCACCTGGCGGGCGGTCACCGACTCGGTGCCGATGTTGGGCACCACCAACTCGAAACCGGTGTGCGCCAGGTACTCCTCGATCTGGTCGGGGCTAGAGGCCGCGCTCTCCTCCAGCCCCATGCCTCCGGCCGCCACCTCCTCCAGGCAGCCCTCCATCACCTTCCTGCGTCCCGCGTCCTCCACGAAGCGCCGATAGGCAACGGAACTGGTCACGTTGTCGGCCAACGGGGAGTGAGTGTCGTCGAACATCACGCTCGAGAACAGGTCGATGAACTCCAGGTCGCGCAGCAGCTCGTCCCGTGAGCGCACGCCGCCGGGCAGCGTGTGGTGGCCGTGGTCGTAGTGGTGGGTCACGTGCACGGCGCCGTAGTCGGGGTCGGCGGCGTCGGTCAGGATGGCCAGGAAGCCGGTGGCCAGGCGGGCGTTGCGCAGCAGCCGCTGCCGGTAGGCCGCCGGGTCGCCGCCGTCGGAGGGCAGCCGGTGGCCGGCGTGCAGGTAGCGCGGCAGCATCTGGAAGATGTAGTGGCCGACCGTGCTGAACACGCCGAGCGGCAGCTCGGCGATGCGGTGGTCGCGGGCGAAGCGGGCGGCGCCGTCCACGATGCCGAGCAGGTGATGCTGGTCGCTGTAGCCGATGCGCGCCATGGTCAGCCGGGCGGCGCCGCAGCGGCGGTAGAGCGCCGCGGTTGGCTCGTAGTCCAGGATCAGCGGCATGACGACTCACCGGCCAGGAAGCCGCGTACGGCAACGGGGGCGGGCGTGGGAGCGGGCGAGTCCGACCCAACGCGGGAGTCGGCAGCACGGCGGCAGCGAATTGGCTCGCGGCGGGTACGACATGCGGCGGGTTGGCCGGCCGGCGGCCCGGGTTCGATAGAGGCGCGACTCACGGGCGCATGGTAGCCGGGCAGCCTCGTCGGCGTCATCCCGCGGCGCCCGCGGTCACCGCGATCTTCGCGATCCGTGCTGCGCGGCCGATCGCCGCCGGCAGCCCGAACGGCAGTTGCCATGGCGCCGTGGCGGCCCGGAGTCGACCCGCCCGAGCCCGCGGCGCGCTCGTGCACCCGGTTTCCCGGTGAGCAGCCGGGCTCGAGGGGCTTACGGGATTGCCCGCGCCGACGTTCGCGCCGCTCGCGCGAGCAGTTGCTCCCAGCGGCGGCCCGCGGTCAACCTCGCGGCCCGATCACGCCGTTTCAGAACCGCGCAGGGCGGCGGGCTTCCGCAGGCCGGGGAGACCGGCGGCGGGGGCGGCGTGGCGCACCGCGTTGCGGATCGCCTCGCTGACGCACGCTACCGCCTGCACGGAGACCAGGTCGAACGGCGCCTCGCGGGTGCCGGCGGCCAGGGCGTAGGCGGCGTCGCCGTCGTGGTCGGTGTGCGCCGGCAGCACGGCGCGCGCGATGCCGTCGTGCGCGCGTTGCGCCAGGCGGGCCGCCTGCGGCTTGCTCAGGGTGGCGTCGGTGAGCACGGCGGCCAGGGTGGTGTTGGTGCCGGGAAACAGCGCGCGCCGCGGCAGCCAGCGCTCCGGTACCGCCGCCGCCAGCCAGCCGCCGCCCTCGTCCCGCGCTCCGGCCAGCACGCTGCCGTCCTCCGCCAGCACGTCGCCCACCGGGTTCACTACCGCCAGCGCCGCCACCCAGGCATCCGCCGCCGGGCGCTCGGCGTAGCCGACGCCGCCTTTCATCATCGCCGCCGGGCCGGCCCACTTGCCGACGCTCGCCCCGGCGCCGGCGCCGGCGTTGCCCTGCGCGGCCGGCGGC
>JAPPGB010000099.1 GCA_028821475.1 Spirochaetaceae bacterium | reverse complement strand
CCCCCCCCCCCCCCCCCCCCCCCCCCCCCCCCCCCCCCCCCCCCCCCCCGGCGTAGCAGTCCGTCCGCATGGATTGTTGTGAGCCATGGTACCTTCTACATTCCTGGCTATCGCCACCGTTGGTCAACACATTTTGCTTGAAACAGACCAAATAAACACCGTAATTCTGAAATATTCACGCATTAATCACGATTTTCTTTGCGGGCCGCCGCGGGTCGTCGACGGGTGGACCGTGCGTCGGCGCGTTGACAAGCCAGCGCGGAGGCAGAAAGGAGCCCGCTGCGGCGGGGCGGGCGGCAGGGGGAGGCAGGCGACCGGCAGCGACCGGCCGGGCACGTTGCGGCCGGTGGCCGGTGGCAGGTAGGATCGCGACAGATGTCTACCGGCCCGTGGCGTACACCCAGATGCATTCGAGCGGCGATCCATCCCGACGGGCCGCTCGCGGTGCGACGCCGGGTTCCTGCGCGGCCACTGCGAGCGTTGGACCGCGGGAACTGGCGGCCGCTCCTGGCCGTGCTGCTCGTCATGTGCGTGGGGGCCGGCAGTCTGCCGGCGCAGAGCGCCACGGCCGGCGACGGCGCCACGGCGGAGGAGTTTCGGCAGCAACTGCCGCTGGGGGCGGTCACCGGCGACGCCGGGACGCTCCGGCAGCGGATCCTGAGTGCTACCAGCTACCGGATGACCGCCGGCGACACCTACGAGCTGCAGATTCAGCTCGGCTCCGACGATCGGGTCAACACCTTTCCGCTGGTACTGCAGGACGACTACCAGCTCGACATCCCCTTCGTCGGGACCGTCGGCGTCCGCGACCGCCTGTTCAGCGATGGCCGCCGCGAGATCGTGCGCCGCATCAAGGAACAGGTTCCCGCGCGCTTCGTCAGCTTCGTGCTCAGGCAGCCGGCCCTGTTCGACGTGTTCATCTACGGTGGGGTAGCCAACCCTGGCATCTACACGGTCACGCCGCTGTCGCGGATATCCGACCTGATCACGGTCGCCGGCGGACCGCAGGCGGGCAGCAGCCTGCGCGCCGTGGAACTGACCCGCGACGGCGTTACCGGCACGATCGACCTGACGCGCTTCTCCACGCACGGCGAACTGGACGCCAACCCGACGCTGACGCCGGCCGACCGGGTGCGGGTCCCGCGCGCCGAACGGCTGGTGTCGATCGCCGGCACGGTGGCGTTTCCCGGCGTGTTCGATCTGCTCGCCGGCGAGGGCATCGCCGAACTGATCCGCTTCGCCGGCGGCCTGCGCGGCCCGGAGAGCGACACGCGGCTGTCGGTGCTGCGCGGACAGCCGGTGCCGCGGGTGGTGGAACTGGCGCCGGAGCAGTGGCGCACGTTTCAGCTCCGCGACGGCGACCGGGTCGAAGCCGCGCCCGCCGCCCGCCCGGAGCGCATGGTGCTGGTGCAGGGCGCGCTGTTCGGCGAGCCCGGCGGCGAGAAGCCGCGGCCGATCCCGGACCAGCCGGTGGTGGTGCTGCTGCCCTACGCGAGCGGCCTGACCGTGCTGCAGGTGCTCGAGCAGCTCGGCGGCCCGACACCCCTGGCGCGCGCCGAACGCAGCAGCGTGCTGCGCGCCGCCTCCGGGGTACGGGTACCGGTGGACGTGGCCGCGCTGTGGGAATACCGGGATCCTGTCCTCGACCTGTTCCTGGATCCGGGCGACCAGTTGCACGTGCCATTGCAGGATCTGAACGTCTACGTAGCCGGCGAGGTGAACGTCCCGAGCGCGGTACGCTACCAGCCGTCCCTGACCATCGGCGACTACCTGCGCGCCGCCGGCGGCCTGACCGAGGACGGCGGCACCGACTTCACGGTGATCGATGCCAACCACGCGCGCAGCCGCGGCACGCTGTTCACGCAGCCGGCACCGGGGTCGACGATCATCGCCAACCGGAATGCCTGGGCCGGAACCAGGAACGTGCTCAGCGAATTGGCCATCGTCGCCGGCTTCACCGTCATCATTTGGGACCTGGTGTTCAAGGTCTACGACCGGGTCGCCCCGTGACCTGCCGGGACTCGACCTACCTGGACTGGGCCGCCACCGCGCCGCCGGCCGCGCGGGGGGCGGACGACTTCCGGCTCGGCAACCCGTCTTCCGCGCACGCCTGCGGCCAGCGCCAGCGCGGTGCCCTGGACGCCGCCGCCGCCGCAATCGGCGCCGCTTGCGGGTGGCCGGCCGAGGAGGTGGTCGCCACCGGCGGCGCCACCGAGGCGGACCACCTGGTGCTGTACTCGCCGCTCGCCTACCTGCGCGACAGCCGCGCCGCGTTCCGGCGCGGCATCGTGCACTCCGCGGTCGAGCACGCGGCGGTGGCCGAACCGGCGCAGCAGCTTGCGCGCATGGGCTTTCCGGTGCAGGTTGCGCCGGTCGGCGCCGACGGCCTGCTCGACCTGGACCGGTTCGCCGCGTGCCTCGACGACGCCACCAGGCTGGTGGCGGTCGTGGCCGTGAACAACGAGACCGGCGCCATCCAACCGCTCGCGGCGGCCGCCGAGATCGTACGCGGCCACGCACGCGGCATCGGGCGCCGCATCCACTTCCACACCGACGCCGTGCAGGCCCTGTGCCGCGGCCTGGAGGTGCCGGTCACCGCCGCCGACAGCGCCGCCGCCAGCGCGCACAAGCTGGGCGGCCCGGTCGGGGTGGGTGCGCTGTGGCTACGCGCCGGCGCCGCGCTGGAGTTGCTGCCGCGCGGCGGCGGCCAGCAGGAAGGGCGCCGTCCGGGCACCGAGAACGTGGCCGGGCTGCGCGCATTCGCACGCCAGGCGACGGCCCTCGCATCGGCGGCAGCCGACCACCGGCGGCACGCCGCGCACCTGTGCGAGCGGTTGCTCGCCGGCGCGACGCGCCTGCGCCTGGAAGTGGTGCCGCGCGAGCGCGCCGCGCGGCCCGAGTGCTATTCGCCCTACATCGTCTGCCTGTCGGCTCCCGGCGTTCCGGCCGAGGTGCTGGTGCGAGTGCTCAGCGACGGGGGGGTCTACATATCGCGTGGATCGGCGTGCTCGTCGAGCGGCCAGAAGACCTCGCCGGTGCTGCGGGCGATGGGCGTGCCCGCGCCGGTCGCGATCGGTGCGTTTCGGGTGTCGACCGGGTGGAGCACCACCGAGGCGGACGTCGACCGCCTGCTCGACGCCCTCGCGCGGGCGTTGCCGGCGTTGCGGGTGGTCGCGTAGTGCGGCGTCCCGGAACCCCGGTTGTCCCGCGGGCGGCCGGCAGGGAAGCGGCCGCCGGGCGGCGATGCGCAGGCCGCCGCACTGCCGGAAGCGGACCACGAACCGGGTGCCGCGGGCCGGCGGCGGCCGCGGCGGCGAACGCCGCGTCACCCCTCGGATACCAGCGGTGACCGAATTCATCGTCAAGTACGGCGAAATCTCGCTCAAGGGAGCCAATCGCCTTGCGTTCGAACAGCGGCTGATGCGCAACATCGCACGCCGGCTGCCGCGCAAGGCGGCGCGCGTGCGGCGCACGTGGGGCCGGGTATTCCTGGCCGTGGAAGACGCCCTCGCCGACGAGGCGGCGCGCGCTCTGGCCGCGACCTTCGGGATCGTGTCCTATGCGCGGGTGGCGCGCTTCGAGAAAACCGAGGCATCGTTCCCGCGCGCCGCCGACTTCATCGCGGCAGAGCTGGCCGCCGGCGGCGGGCAGCGCAGCTTCAAGGTCGAAGCGAGCCGCGAGGACAAGCAGTTCGGCCTGAACTCCTACGACATCGCCTGCCTGCTCGGCGACCTGCTGCGCGCCCGGCTACCCGGCTTCACCGTCGACGTGCGGCGGCCCGACGCGACCGTGCGCGTCGAAGTGCGCGACCACATCTACGTGTACGCGGACCAGCACCGCGGTCCCGGCGGGCTGCCGGTGGGCTGCTCGGGCCGCGGCCTGCTGTTGCTGTCGGGCGGCATCGACTCGCCGGTCGCCGGCTACCTGATGGGCGGGCGCGGCCTGGCGGTCGACGCGGTGTACTTCCACGCCTACCCGTTCACCTCCGCCGAGGCGGAGCAGAAGGTACGGCGGCTCGCCGCTGCCCTGCGCCGCTACCTGCCCAATCTCGCCCTGCACGTGGTGCCGTTCACGGACGTCCAGGTGCGTATCAAGGAGGCGGCGCGCGCCGCGGAGATCACCCTGCTGTCGCGCTGCGCCATGATGAGCATCGCCAGCGCGCTCGCCGTCCGGAACGGCCACGAGTGCCTGGTCACGGGCGAGAGCCTCGGCCAGGTGGCCAGTCAGACCGTGCCGAGCCTGCACCTCACCGGAAGCTACGCCACCCTGCCGGTAATGCGGCCGCTGATCGGCCACGCCAAGGAGTCGATCATCGCGATCGCGCAACGGATCGGCACGTTCGCGATTTCGATCCTGCCGTACCCCGACTGCTGCACGCTGTTCGCTCCGCGCCACCCGGTGATCAATCCGGTGGTGGCGGAACTGCGACAGTCGTTCGAGCGCCTGAGGCTGGAGGATCTCATGGAGCGGAGCGCCGCCGGGACGACAACACCGGACCCGATCCAGGTGTGAACGCCGCGCCGGACGCAGCCGGCGGGCCGCCGGTTCAGGTAGCCGCCGCGGTCTTGGCGGGCTTGTCGGGTTTGTTGGGTTTGTCGCCCGAGGAGGAGGCGGAGTCGGACCCGCTCCCTGTTTCGCTCTTGGGCGCCTTGTCCTTGTCCTTGTCCGGTTTGCCGTCGGTGTCCTTGGCGGACTCCTTCTTGGCGCGGCTGCCGTTCTTGGAGTCGGTGACGTAGAAGCCGGAACCCTTGAAGATGATGCCGGTGCCGCCACCGATCAGCCGGCGTACCGGCTCACCGCAAATCAGGCACTCGGTCAGGGGTTCGGCGGTTATCGACTGCAGGTGTTCGAACCGATGTCCGTCCGAGCACTCATAGTCGTAGGTGGGCATTGCACGATCTCCAGGTAGGGTGGGATGAGGTCTCCAACTTTGTGGCCCTACTATACTTCCGGCGGACCGCCGAAAGCAACGTGGCGCCGCGCACGCGGAGCGCGCCGGCCACGCCAACGCCGCCGTGCGCCGGCGCGGCACGCCAGGACCGCTAGCGCCCGGTCACGGCTCGCGGATGCACACGCCGCGGGCGGCGAGCGCGCGCTTGATCTCCCGCACCGTGTAGGTGCCGAAGTGCACCATCGACGCCACCAGCGCGGCGTCGGCGTGCGCGTTCTCCAACACCTCGTACAGGTGATCGGGGGTGCCGGCGCCGCCGGAGGCGACCACCGGAATGGTCAACGCGTCTGCGAGCAGGCGCGTCACCTCCATCTCGTAGCCGGCCTGCACGCCATCGGTGTCGATCGCGTTGAGCACTACCTCGCCGGCGCCAAGCTGCTGCGCGCGCTGCGCCCACTCCAGTGCGTCGAGCCCGGTAGCGCGGCGCATGCCGTCGATCATCACGCGGTACCCGCTCGGCATGGCGGCGTCCTTCTTGGCATCGAGGCCGAGCACGATGCACTGCGTGCCGAACGCCGCCGCCCCTTCGCTGATGATGTGCGGATTGCGCACCGCCTGCGAGTTCACCGACACCTTCTCGGCGCCCGCGAGCAGCACCGCCCGCATATCCGCCACCGACCCGATGCCGCCGCCCACCGCAAACGGAATGAAGATCTGCTCCGCCACCCGGCGCACCACGTCGAGCATGATTCCGCGCCGCTCGGCGGATGCGGTGATGTCGTAGAACACCAGTTCGTCGACGCCGTCCCGGTAGTACTGCTGCGCCATGGCGACCGGGTCGCCCACCACCTTGTTGTCGAGGAAGCGTACCCCCTTGGTGGTCTTGCCGTCGCGTACGTCCAGGCACACGATCACCCGCTTCGCCAGCCCGTCGCGGGCGCCGCCGTTCGCGTCCGCCGCGCTCGTCGCGTCGCTCACGTCACGGGTTCCAGGACAAGAAATTGTCCAGCAGCCGCAGTCCCCAGTGGCCCGACTTTTCGGCGTGGAACTGGGTAGCCACGATGTTGCCGACGGCGACGATGGCGGCGAACTCCCGCCCGTACCAGGTTGCCCCGACGGTGGCATCGCCCGCGGCCGGCATGACGCTGAAGGAGTGCACGAAGTAGAAGCGGGCGCCGTCCGCGATGCCGGCCACCACCGGATGGGCGCGGCGCTGCCGCACCACGTTCCAGCCCATGTGCGGCACCTTGCGACCGGGCGCCGGGAGCAGCCGCGTCACCCGGCCCGGGACCAGGCCCAGACAGTCGGTCGGTCCTTCCTCGGAGGAGTCGAACACCACCTGGCAGCCGACGCAGATTCCCAGCATCGGCCGGCCCTCCCGGTGCACTTCGCGCAGCGCCTCATCCAACCCGCGGCTGCGCAACACCGCCATTGCGGCATCGGCGCCGCCGACGCCCGGGAATATCACCCGCCGTGCGCGGCGCACGCGTTCCGGATCGCCGCTGGTCACCGCGCCGGCGCCGAGGTGGGACACCGCGAGCTCCACGCTGCGCAGGTTTCCCGCCTCGTAGTCGACAATTACCAGTTCGTCACTGCTCCGCATCGTCCTCTCCCGGCTCCTCGTCGCCGAGCATCGCTCCCAACAACCGCACCATCACCGGCCGCGGAATCCGCAAGCCGCGGAAGTCGATGGTGCCCTCTTCCGTGGCCGACACCTCCACCCCGCGCAGCCGGGCCGCGGACAGCAAGTCGAACTGGCGCAGGAGGGTTACCAGCAGCAACCGGGTCAGGGCCACGAACGGCTCCGGGTCGTCGGCCTCCACGGCGAGCCCCCCCACCAGCGCCACCTCTTCGCCGGCGCTCTCCGGGACGCGCCCGGCCAGCCAGGCCGCCTGCGTCGGCACGCGCGCGGCCGCCGGGCCGATCGCGGGATCGAACTGCTCGGCCAGGGCAACGGTGTCGGTCAGGTAGGCGAACAGGTGTGCCCCGCTGCGGTCCGACGCCGCCGGGTGAATCTCCACCGGCGCTCCCTCCAGCGCGATGCGAATCATTTCCCGCACCTCCGGGTCGGAAGGGTCGGACACATCGACCAGGTAGGGATCGACCCAGAACATGAAGATCAGGTTCGGGAACACCAGGATGCCGAATCCGGTGATCGGGTTGCTCCAATAGTGGCGCACGCCGCTGTCGTCCACGGTCTGAAAGGCGAAATCGCTCAGGTGCAGTTGCCAGCCCATCATCTGTGCCGGATAGCGGCCCGCGGGCACCAGCGCCAGCGTCGCCCCACGCTCCGCCGGGCGTACGGCCAGCACCAGGCGATCGGTGGAGGCGGACAACGTCTCCGCATCGGTTTCCACTCCGCGCGGCAGCAGGGCGTTCACGTCGAAGTGCGCGAACAGGTCGTCGAGCAGCGGATGGCGCACGGTAACGACCAGTTGTGCGTCGGCCGGGGCCGGCCCCACCGCATCGTGTGCCGGCCGCGCCGCCGGTCCGGAGGCGCAGCCGACCGCCAGCAGCGTGAGCGCCGCGGCGCAGAACTTGCGCCCCCGGCGCACCGGCCGGAGCCGGGGGCGGCGCACCGCCGGGACGGTCGCGCCGCGCGGTGCGAGCGCTCCGGGCCAGATGCGGAAGGCGCGCCTGAACGCAGCACCGCGTGGCACGTGCCGGGCCCCCGAGCCCCGCCGAGCACGCGCATCGGAGCGGTCGATCCTGGTGCGAGAAGCAGTGATGCGGATTGACTGATTACGAATGATGGCCGTAAAGTACCGCTACTTGCCGCGCGTTGGAAGCGTACGCCGCCGTTCGCCGCGCCGATTCATTTTCCACCTATGAGCCGCACTTCAAGATCCACCTCCCCGGTTTCGCCGCAGCCGTGGCAGCATCCGAACTCGGTCGGCCTGGTGGAGCCGCACGACTTCCGGTTTGCCGAACCGCCCGACCGGATGACGCTCGAAAGCGGCCGGACCCTCGGCCCCGTCAACCTGCGCTACGAGACGTACGGCGAGTTGAACGCCGCGCGCGACAACGCGGTGCTGGTATTCCACGCCACGTCGGCGAGCCACCACGCGGCCGGCTACCACGCCCCCGACGACCGCCGCCCCGGCTGGTGGGATCCGATGATCGGCCCCGGCAAGGCGTTCGATACCGACCGTTACCACGTGGTGTGCTCCAACTTCATCGGCGGCTGTCACGGCAGCACCGGGCCGGCGTCGATCGATCCTGCCACCGGCAAGCCATACGGGCTGCAGTTCCCGGTCATCACCATCGGCGACATGGTCACCGCACAGCGCGAACTGGTGCGCCACCTCGGCCTGGAGCAGATCTACTGCGTCGCCGGTGGTTCGATGGGCGGCATGCAGGCGCTGGAGTGGACGGTACGCTTTCCGGAGATGGTGCAGTCGGCGATCATTCTCGCTTCCACCGCCACCATCTCCGCCCAGGGCATCGCCTTCCACGCCATCGGCCGCAACGCGATCACCACCGATCCGAGCTGGCACGCCGGCGACTACTACGGGCGCGACCATCCCCGGCGCGGCCTGGCCACGGCGCGCATGGTGGGCCACCTCACCTACCTGTCCGACGAGTCGCTCGGCAAGCGCTTCGGCCGCAAGCTGCAGGAACGGGACCAGTTCGAGTACGGCTTCTCGCACGAATTCGAGGTGGAGAGCTACCTCGACTACAAGGGGCGCCAGTTCGCCGAACAGTTCGATGCCAACGCCTACTTGTACATCACCAAGGCGATGGACTACTACGACCTGAACGGGCGGCCCGGCGGGCTGGCCGCCGCCTTCGGTTCAAGCCGCGCCAAGTTCCTGCTGGTCTCGTTCACCTCCGACTGGCTGTATCCGTCGCGCCAGTCGAAGGCGATCGTCAGCGCCCTCACCAAGGCCGGCAACGACGTCTCCTACGTCGAGATCGACAGCCCGCACGGCCACGACTCGTTCCTGATAGAAACCGAGCGCCAGACGCGCATCATCGATTCGTTCCTGGCCGGCGTAAGGCAGCGCCGCCAATGAGCACCCCGCCGTCGGCACAGCCAGGCCAGGCGGGCAAGTCAGCCCGGTCGGCCAAGTCGGGACTGCCGCACATCGACTACGACGAGATCGTCAAGCTGGTGCCGCACGGCAGCAACGTCCTGGACCTGGGCTGTGGCGACGGCGAACTGCTGCACCGGCTCATCGCCGCCAAGCAGGTGCGCGGGCGCGGCGTCGACATCAAGGAGTCGATGATCATCGAGAGCATCTCGCGCGGCATCTCGGTGTTCCAGGGCGACCTGGACGAGGGGCTGCGCGACTACGCAACCGGCAGCTACGAGTACGTGATTCTCAATCAGACCTTGCAGGCGACGCACCGCCCGCTGCTGGTCCTGGAGGAGATGCTGCGCGTCGGCAAGCACGCCATCGTGTCGTTCCCGAACTTCGGGTATTTTCGCGTGCGCCTGCAATTCCTGTTCAGCGGGAGGATGCCGGTCACGCGCGACCTGCCGTACATGTGGTACAATACCCCCAACATCCACCTGTGTACGCGCAAGGACTTCCTCGACTACTGCACCGACAAGGGCGTTGCCATTCTCAAGGAGATCGCGATATCGAAACGCGGTACCATCAGTCCGCTGTTCGCCAACTGGCGCGCCACCGAGGTGTTGTTCGTGCTGTCCGGCACCGGGGCGCGAAGCTGAACGGACTGAACGGCCCGTACGCTTTGACCACCCGGCGCGCCTCTTGCTATACTGACTCCGATCGGCGGAGCCGCGCAGGCGGTCCTCCGGCGGAGATAGGATGAGCAATCCGGCGCGAACGAGTGCCCGCAGAGTACCGGCGCGTCCTGAGGAGGTCGATTGGCCGAACGCAGACTGAGAATAAACGACATGATTCGCGTTCCGGAAGTGCGGCTCATCAGCGGAGATGGGCGGCAGACGGGCGTGATCGCGACCGAGCAGGCGATGGAGCTGGCGCGCAACGAGGGCTTGGACCTGGTAGAGGTGTCCCCGATGGCGCGGCCGCCGGTATGCAAGATACTCGACTACGGCAAGTACAAGTTCGAACAGGAGAAGCGAATCAAGGAGTCGAAGCGCAAGCAGAAGCTTGGCAAGCTCAAGGAGATTCGCATGCAGCCCAAGATCGAGAAGCACGACCTGCAGTTCAAGGCCCGGCAGGTGCGGCAGTTCCTTGAAGAGGGCAACAAGGTGAAGGTCACGATCCGGTTTCGCGGGCGCGAACTCGCCCATACCGAAATCGGGCGCGGGGTGCTTGGCCGGATCCTCGACATCCTGGCGGACTTTGCTGTACTGGAGCGCCGGCCGCAGATGGAAGGCCGGTTCATGTCGATGTTTCTCAGCCCCGGCGCAGCAGCCAAGGCGGTAGCCCGGGCAGCCGCCAACGCGGCTCCCGCGCCTCAGCCAAGAAGAGAGACGAACCGTGCCAAAAATCAAAACGCGTAAGAGCGCCGCGAAACGGTATTCGATCACCGGCAGCGGCAAGGTCAAGTACAAGAAGCAGGGGCTGCGGCATATCCTCACCAAGAAGGGCCGCAAGCGAAAGAGGAAGCTGCGCCAGGCCGCGATCATCAGTCCCGCGGAAGCCCGGCGGGCGCGGCAACTGGTCCCGTACGCTCGGTGAGCGTATTGTTGACGCACGCCGTCGCACGCGGTTCGCGGATGCGCGGTTTCGTGCCGTCCTGAGCACACTACAGCAGAGAGAGGTAGTCCATGCCGAGAGCCGGGAGCGGGCGTCGTCATGCCCGCCGGCGCAAGATCCTCAAGTCAGCCAAGGGCTACTGGGGGCGCCGAAGCAAGTTGTTTCGACCCGCCAAGGACGCGGTGGCGAAGGCACTCGCCTACTCCTACCGTGACCGGCGGCGGCGCAAGCGAGAGTTCCGCACGTTGTGGATCGCTCGGATTTCGGCGGCGTGCCGCGAGCGGGGCACGCGCTACTCCGAGTTCATGCATGGCCTGACGCTCGCTCAGGTGGGCCTGGACCGCAAGGCACTCTCCAACCTGGCGATTCAGGATCCGGACGCGTTCGCCGAACTGGTACAGGTCGCGCGGGAGGCGATTCAGAGCCGCCAGGAGACGGCGAGCACGACATGAGCACGGTTGAACAGATTCACCACCTGGAGAGCCGGGTAGACCGGCTCCTGGTCATGCTGCGCGAGTTGCGGTCCGACAACGACTCGCTGCGCGGCGCGCTGGCGGCCACCAAGGAGCGCGCGGCCGAGCTGGACCGCCGGCTGGCCGAGTCCGACACCGCCCGGCAGGAGGCAGACCGCAGAGGCGACGAGTTGCAGCAGCGGCTGAGCGTCCTGCAGGCCGAGCAGGAGGAGATCGAGGCCACCATCAGCCGCACGCTCGCCCAGCTCGGCAAGCTGGAGATCGGCGCCGCCGGCGAACCGGATGGCGATGCCGAGGCGGTATCGGACGCCGACGCGGAACAAGCCGACGCCGGTTCCGAACCGGATGCCGAAGCGGCGCCCACGCACGACGAAGAGTCACCCGCTGCCGATGAATCGGACGCGGACGAAGCGGAGGCCGATGCCAACAGGAGAGAGGGCGACGATCTCGACATTTTCTGAGTAGCGGTGAGCTAGGCGATGGCGGAGCATCTTACCCACGTGGAGCTGTTAGGGACCTCGTTCACTATCCGAAGCGAGGAGGATCCCGCCTATCTCAACGAGGTAATGACCTATTACCGTGAGCGGCTCGAAGCCACCGCCGCCCTGGTCTCCTGGAGCGACCCGCTCAAGGTGTCCATCGTCGCCGCGCTCAACGTGGTCGACGAGCTGTTCAAGGAGCGCATGATCAACGGCACGGTGACCGAGGAGGCGCGCAAGACCGGAGAGGTAGCCTCGCGGCTGATCGGGCAGATCGACCGAGCGCTGAATCCGCCGCAAGACGTGGCCGCACGCGACCCCGCGCCACCCGTGCCGGGCGCCGCGCCGGAGGCCGCTCCAAGGTCAGAGCCTTCCGGCCCCACCGACGGGCCGTAGCGGGCACACCTGTCCCGCCGTGTGTGCGAGTCGCCGCCGGGCTGTGGCAAGCACAACCGGGCTGTGGCAAGCACAACCGGGCTGTGGCAAGCACAACCGGGCTGTGGCAAGCACAGCCGGCGAATAGTATCTTTCACCCATGGCAGACAGTGACGCGTCGCATCCGCTCGCGCGCATCGCATACATTTCCCTCCCGGAAGACTTCAACTACGAGTTTGCGGAGTTCCGGGTAGACCCGGCGGTCGCGCTGCCAATCGAGCTGGAACCCGAGGTCACGTCGGTAAGCCCGGAAGACCTTACCTGGGACGCCACCATCGCCGCCATGCTCAAGGTGCTGGCCTATCATCCGCACCACGACGACGCGGCCTACTTCCGCCGCTTCATCCGCGCCGCCAAGCCGACCGTCGCCGCGGAGCTGACCGAGGCCGGCATCATCAAGGCGCACAACGGCGACTTCGCAATTGCCGAGGAACTGTTCCTGGCGCTGACCGGGCTCAATCCCGACGACACCAGCGCCGGACTCAACCTCGCTTTCGCATACGAGCAGCACGCGCAAGCGGTCGAGCGGGCGAACACCGAGGCGGCGGCGGAGAATGCCGACACCGCGGACGGATTGCGCCGCAGCGCGGAGCGCGCCTACTTCCGGGTGCTGGACCTGGATCCGCTGCATGCCGAAACCCACATCAACCTGGCCCACTTCTACCTGGGCCAACGCCGCTACGCCGATGCCCGCCCGCATCTCGAGGTGTACGTCCGGCACGGCAAGGACGACGAGCAACGCGCCGACGCACAACGGATCCTGCGCCAGATGTCCAGCGACGGGCTGGCGGACGACAGCTTCCGGGCCGCCTACGAGCTGATCCGCGGCGGCTCCGAGGCCGAGGGGCTGCGCAAGATCGAGCGGTTTCTCGACCTCCACCCGGACGTCTGGCAGGCGCACTTCCTGCGCGGCTGGGGGCTGCGGCGCAGCGGCGCGTTCGCGGAAGCCAGGCTGGCGTTCGAGAGCGTCCTGGCACAGGGGCGGGAGGCGGATGCCGCCGGCCTGGCGGACACCCACAACGAGCTGGCGATCTGCAACCTCGAGCTGCGCTGCTACGACGATGCCGAACGCAACCTGCGCTCGGCATTGCAACTCGACCCCGAGAACACCAAGATCATCTCCAACATGGGGATCCTCGCAATGAAACAGGGCCGGCTGGACGATGCGCGCCGCTACTTCGCCACCATCCGCGAGTTGGATCCCAACGACCCGCTGGCGCCCAGGTATCTGCACCAGCTCGGAGCGTAGCGGCCCGTGGTGATCGAGATCGCCCGGCAGCTTCTGGAGGCCGCCCTGGCGGCGGGCCACTTCGAGGTGATGTGGTGGGGCGGCGCGGCAATCGCCGCTGTCCTCGCGGTGCTGGTTGCCGGCGGCACCAGCGGCAGCGGGCAGCGACACCGGCCAACGTGGCACGCGGCACGCCGGGCGGGTCTCACCCGCGCGGAGGCGCGCGTGTTGCATCACCTCGCGCGCGCCGGCCACCTCCGCCAGGAGAACGAGCTGTTCCGCGACCGCGCCCTGCTCGACGGCGTCCTGCAACGCGGCGCGGCTGCCCTGCGCGGCGCCGGTTCGGCGGACCGCGCCCTGTACCGCCACCGGCTGGCCGTGCTGCTTTCCATCAAGGCGCGGGTGGCTGCCGGCGGCGCCGCCGCGGTCCGCTCGCTGTCTCCGTTCCAGGAGGGCGACCGGATCACGCTCGCGCGCGCCACGATGCCGAGCATCGAAACCAGTCTGCTCGCCGGCGTCGGCGATGAACTCGCGTGCGCCTTGCCGCAGGACCACCAGGCGGCGCCGCTGCGAACCGGCATGCAGGTCACGGTCCGGCCGGCCTCGGCCGCCGGTGGTGAGGGCGGTGTCGTCGCCACCGTGCTCGGCCGCGCCTGGGTGGCCGGCCGGCGCGCCCTGCTGGTCACACGCCGCACCACGCTGGCCGGAACCGTTCGTCCGCGCGGCGGCAGGCGGCGCTGCGAGATCACCCCGCTGACGGTCGAACCTCCGCTTCCCGCGGCCGGGCCAAGCACGGCATCACGCGCGCGACGCGATGCGACGGTCGCGGGCACGCTGGTGTCCCTCGATGCCCAGTGGGCCGGCGTCCGCTCGGTGGCGCCGGTGGCCGCCGGCCGCCTGGTGAGACTGGTGCTCCAGCTCGGCAAGGCGGTACGGCTTCCGCTGTACGGCAAGGTGGTGCAGTCGCCGCACCACGGCACCGCGGGCGTGATGCTGGTACACCTGACCGCCCTGTCGCGCACCCGCATCAGCGACCTGTATCGCTTCGTCGACGAGTGCTGGTCCGCCGCCGGCGCCAGGCCGGGCCGCTGACCGAATGGATCGCACTACCTGCACGGTGTGTGTCACCGAGCAGCACACCATGGCGGCCGGTGAGGCGCTCGCCGCCCGCCTGCGCGACCGCCTCGCCGCCCGGCGCGGCGCCGTGATTGCGTTGCACGGCGACCTCGGCGCCGGCAAGACCACCTTCGCGAAGGGCGTCGCGCGCGGGCTCGGCATCCACGAGGCGGTCACCAGCCCGACCTACCAACTGGTGCTGGAGTATGAGGCGCCGGGGGATGCGCCGCGGCCACTGACCTTGTACCACATCGACCTGTACCGCATCGACGCCGCCGCGCAACTCGCATCGCTCGCCCTGGACGACTTCATCCATGGCTCCGGCGTAACGCTCGTCGAATGGCCGGAGCGGGCCGGCGACACCTTGCCGGACGATACCATCCACGTGCGCATCGACATCGAGGACGACATGCGCCGCCGCATCGAGATTACCGAATCGGGGCCGCCGCCATGATCGTGATCGCGTTCGATACCACCACCGAAACGCTGGCCGTGGCGGCCGCCCGCGGCGATGACTGGGTTGCGCACTCCTGCAACAGCGGACTGAAGCACGCCACCCTGCTCGCTCCCCTCATCGAACAGGTTACCGGCGAGTTGGGCGTGCGCGTGGCGGAGGTCGACCTGGTGGCCGTCGGCATCGGCCCCGGGTCGTTCACCGGGGTGCGCATCGGCGTGGCCACCGCGAAGGGCATCGCGGGCGCGGGCCGTGCGCGCTTGGCCGGTATCTGCGGCCTGGACGCCATGGCCTGGGACCAGCGCCACGCCGGCGGCCTGGTAGTGCCGCTGATCGACGCCCGCAAGCGCCGCTTCTACGCCGCCTGCTACCGCGACGGTCGCCGCGTCGGCCCCTACCTGGACCAGGCGCCGGCAACGCTGGCGGAAACGGTACGCGCCACCGCGGCGGCCGGCGAGCCGGTCCTGCTCACCGGCCCGGCCGCCGCCCAGTTCGCGGCGGCGCTGCAGTCGCCTCCGGCGGCGCGTGAAAATGCTGAACGGATCCGCGGTGACCGGCCCGGCAAACGGCGCCGTACGCGCAACCCGGCGGCGCCTTCGGCGGACCAGTCCGCCCGCACCACCGCCGCCGCCGTGGCGGACAACACCGGCGCGCCCGGCACGGGCTGGCGCGTGGACCGCCGCCACGCACAGGTTCCGGTACTGGCCATGCTGGACCTGGCCGAACGCAACCTGGTCGCCACTCCGACCGACCTGAAACCGCTGTACCTGCGCCGTAGCGAGGCAGAGCTGGGCATAACTGCCCCGGTTGGGTAGCCGCGCGGGTGCCGGGCGCTACTCACCCGCGCCGGCGAGGCCGTCGAGCAGGCGCGCCACCTGGCCGCGCGATACCATGAATTCGGCGGCCCCTTCGCGCACGACGGCGTAGAACTGCCGGTCGAAGGGCACCAGCGCCACCGACTGCCGCTCGTCCGGCGTGTTCATGAGGTAGGTGATGCGCACCTCGGGTTGCGCTTCCAGCACCCCCGCCTGGTCTTCGCGCGGCAATGCCGCATCGCCGAGCAAGCCGATAATGAGCTGGTACAACTCGCGGAACGGCTTGTCCTCCATCGGCACGCCGTCGATCGTAAAGCTCTCCACCACGTCGTCACCGGAGCCGGTGCGTTCGATGGCGAGCCGGTAGCTGCCGCCGGGGTGGTCGATCTCGATGGCGTCCACCGACTCGATATTCAGGATCAGCACGAACTTGTCGACCAGCGCGAACGGATCCAGGTCGAGCACGCCGGCACGCGACCGCTGCATCGCATACACCGTGCTGCGTCCCTGCACCTGGAAGAACACCTCCCCGTCGCGCTCGTCACCGAACAGCAGTGCCAACTCGGCGCCCTCGGTGTCGCGCGCCAGCAGCTCGTAACGCGGCGGCGCCAGTCCGTAGTCGGCGGCGGCCCCCGCGTCGTCGCTCACGATGCGGTCGATGCGCGGCGTGCCGAGCGCCGCCTGCACCTTGGCGAACTCCTCGCTGTCGATGGCGCGCGCAAACGCGTACGGCTGGATGATCGCCAGCCGGGTCAGCAGGTGGGCGAAGCGGGTGTCGAGCGGGTTGGTCTCGACAATTTCCAGGGTGTCGATTCCGGGACCCTGCAGGCGCAGGTAGCTGAACGCCTCACCGTTGACGGTGGGCAGTTCGTCGCCGCGCATGTCGGACGCCGTGTAGTAGTAGTGGTTGCCGTGGTTGGTCCACACCGCGTATACAATGCGCTCCTCCGGCACCCCCAGGTACCAGGTGTTGCCCGCCGGCGTGCGGTCGCCAAGGTACACCTCGATGGTGGCGCCGTCGTCGAGCGTGGCAACCGCCACCACCGCCGGCGGATCGAGCCCGTACTTCGCCAGGTCGGCGGCGTCCTCTTCGATGACCCGCTCCGCGTACAGGCTGCCGAAGCTGTACAGAAGGTCCCTGATCCGCGATTCCTTGATCGGGATTTCGTCGTTCATCCCTTCGATCCGCCAGCCCGACTCGGTCCGCTGCATGTTGAACGGCTGCTCGCGGCCCGGCCCCGCCAGCGAGACGGCGGTAATGCGCTCGATGTCGACGCGCGATATTTCCGGCTTGCCCGGCGTCGGCTCCGCCTCCGGGATCGGCGGCGGGCGGTTGCGCACCACGGTCAGGACCACCACCAGCGCGGCGACCCCCACCACCATGGCGGCGAGGATCAGCAGGCGCCGCAACCCGCCGCGGCCGGCGGCCGGCGCACTCTCCTTCGTCGCCTCGCTCATCCGCTGTGCTCCCCTTACAGGTGGCGCCGCCGCAGCCACACCGCCAGCCCGGCGCCGAGCACGCCGAGCGGCACCAGCAGCACGGCTACGCCGGAGATGATCAACTGCGCCAACCGCGTCATGCGCAGCGGGAACGTGCGCAGCGACTTGGCGCGAATCGAGATCGACTCCTCGCGGCTGCGCGCCCAGCTCAGACTGTTGAGCAGCATGTCGTAGTTGGCCTGGTAGGGCTGCCTCAGGAACAGCGCCGACGAGAACACCACCACGCGCGACTTCATGTAGCCGTCGAGGTCGTTGTCGGTAATGGCCACGGCGATCGCGAACGGCCCGCTCGGCTCGCCCTCCTGCTGCTCGACCGACTGGATCTGGAAATCGGTGCGCAGGAACGACCCCTCCGAGGTGTTGAGAAACGGTTCCACCGTCAGGGTGCGCCGCTTGGTCTCCAGTTCCTCGATCGGGCCCGCCGCCGGCATCACGATGAACATCCGCTCCGAGCGCATCGGAGCCACGATCTCGTGGGAGGTCATCTCCGGCACCAGGAATACCTGGCTGTCCGGCGTATGGCGACCCGACTCCTCGACGATGATGCCGTTCACCAGCCGCACCCCGAATCCGGCCAGCAGCTCGTCCAGGTTGGGCAGCCCGGCGCGCCGCGCCGCCTGCAGCACGAACACCACGCGCCCGCCGTCGCGCATCCAGGCGTCCAGCCGCCGCGCCTCCGGCACCGTCAGATCCTGCTCCGGCGCGACTACCAGCAGCACGTCAACGTCGTCCGGGATGGTATCGCGCGACACCAGGTCGAGCGTGTCCACCTCGTAGTTGTCGTTCTCCAGCAGGTCGCGCACATTCAGCCCCGGCATGCCGAGTTGGAACATCGACTGCTCGCCGTGCCCCTCCAGCAGGTACACGGAGGGCAGATCGCCCGTGGTCACGTACAGCAGCGCCGCGGTCAGCTCCTGCTCAAGCGACAGCGAGGTTGCCTGCCGGGTCTGCATGTTGACGTTGAAAATGTCGAACTGGCTGATCATCCGGAACCGGTCGCCGGCGTCGACGATCAGCCCGCCGGGGCGCACTTGGCCCTCCTCCTCGTACTTGGCGGCCAGTCCGGGGTTGCGCTCCGGATCGAGGGTGGCCAGCTTTACGTGGGCGCTGCGCTTCGCGTAGCGCTCCAGCACCGAGTCGATCAGCGGATTCTCGCGCCCGGTGGTGCCAACCTGGTACACGGTGACGTCGGCCTGGAGGTTGTCCAGCACCTGGAAGGTCTGGTCGGAAAGCGTGAACAGCCGGTTCTGGGTGAGGTCGGCCTCGACGCCGAACTGGTCCACCACCAGGTTGACCAGCACCAGGACCGCCACCATGCCGAGCGAGGTGAGCAGCGCGTAGCCGCCGTAGCGTACCTGCTTGCTGTCGCGCAGGCGGCGCATCTGCGTGGAAAAGAAATCACTCATGTCAGGTCCACCTGTTGCGTTCGATCACGCGCACGGTGAGGAATACCAGCACGGTCGAGAAGGACACGTAGTAGACGATCGGGCTGAGCGCCAGGACGCCGCCCATGAAGCGCTGGAACCTGCTGGTCAGCGAGAACCAGGCCAGGAAGTCGATGATGAAGGTCTCGTAGAAGCCCTCCACCGAGACCGCGGCCACCACGACCAACGCCGCCAGGATCAGCAGCGTGGCGATGGAGATGGCCAGGTTGCGCGTTGCCAGGTACACCCACAGCACCACCAGGGCGCCGAGGCAGGAGGCGAACACGATGCCCGGTACGGTGCCGGCCGGCACGCCGTTCTGCACGAAGTCGATGATCCACATCAGCAGCAGGGCGGCGAAGGTGGCCACCGCGGAAATCACCTGGTTGTCGGTGAGCGACGACATCAGCATGCCGACGGCGATGAACGTGCAGCCGAGCAGGAAGAAGCCGACGTAGCCGCCCAGGATCTCCCAGCCGGGCAGGCGCCCGAAGAAGCTCATGGTAATCGGGTACAGCACGGTCACCAGCAGCGTGAACAGGAACACCGCCACCGCCGCGAGGTACTTGCCGAGCACGATGCCGGTCACGCTCACCGGCACGGTGAGCAGGAGCTGGTCGGTGCGTTGCCGCTTCTCGTCCGCGAACAGGCGCATGGTGAGAATCGGCACGATCACCAGGAACACGAAGATGATCGAGCTTAGGACGCCCTGGAACTGCGGGTTGGAACGCAGCACGTTGTCGGTGGCGAAGAAGAAGCCGGCGAGCAGCAGGAAGAACCCCATGAAGATATAGCCGATCGGCGAGAAATAGTAGGAGCGCAGCTCGCGCAGGAACACCGCGATCATCAGGCCTCCCCTCCGCCGGCGCCGGCCTGCTCGGAGGCCGCCGCTTGGTGCGTAGCTCCGGCAGCCGCCGGGCCCGATTCGCCATCCGATGTGCCGTCCGCGTCCGACGCCGCCGCGGCTTCGGCAGCCGGCGTGCCGGGTGAGCCGTCGGCGGCGTCGCCTCCGTCCGCGCCGGCGGCCCCGCGGGTGGCGTCTTCGGTGGTGAGTTGCAGGAAGATCTCCTCCAGGGTGTAGTCCATCGCCGTCATCAGGTAGATGGGCAGGTCCGCCTTGCTCAAGGCGTGGAAGATCGCGCGCCGCGGGTCGGCGCCGGCGGTGGTTTCCACGTGCAGGTCCACCGTGCCCTGCTCCACCGTGCCCTGCGAGCTGACCTCGTTCACCCCCGCCACGCCGGCAAGCGCGGCCAGCGCGGCCTCCTCGGTACCCGCCACGCGTAGCCGGAACTCGCTGCTGTCGTGCAGGCGCTTGCCCAGGTTCTCGGTGGTATCGGAGGCCACCAGCCTGCCGCGGTTGATGATGATCACCCGGTCGCAGACCGCGCTCACCTCGGGCAGGATGTGTGACGACAGGATGATGGTGTGCTCGTGGCCGAGCTCGCGGATCAGGTTGCGGATCTCGATGATCTGGTGCGGGTCGAGGCCGATGGTGGGCTCGTCCAGAATCAGCACGCGAGGACTGCCGACCAGCGCCTGCGCCAGGCCGACGCGCTGGCGGTAGCCCTTGGACAGGTTCTTGATCAGCCGGTCGCGCACGTGGGCGATGCCGGCCAGTTCCAGGATCCGCTCCTGCTGCTGCCCCACCGTGCTCCGTTCTGCCTTCTTGAGCCGCGCCACGAAGCGCAGGTACTCGCGCACCGTCATGTCGAGGTACAGCGGCGGCAGCTCCGGCAGGTAGCCGACGCGCCGCTTCACCTGGTCGGGGTCCTCGAGCACGTCGAAGCCGTCCACCGTAACCGTGCCGGCGGTGGCCGACAGGTACCCGGTGATGATGTTCATGGTGGTCGACTTGCCGGCGCCGTTGGGGCCGAGGAACCCGACCACCTCGCCGTCGTCCACCCGAAAGCTGATGTCGTCGACGGCGAGATGCTGGCCGTAGCGCTTGGATACGCCTTCAACCGTTACCACGTTTATGCGCCTCCGCGCCGGTCACGCCGCCGTTTTGGGCCGTTGCGGGATTACGGCGGCGGCACGCAGCCAAGACCAACGCGCGCGGTCGATGGCCCGCACAGGCGACAGGGAAACCGGGCTATTGCTTGGTATGCCCACAAGCTACTGAAAGCACCCCGCGGAGTAAAGGCAACCTGCCGTCGCCGCCGGTCGCGGGATGACCGGTGGCGACGGCTGGAGTAGGATACCGAGGACGGCGAAGTGGTCGCCGCGTACCGGCATGACATCCCGGACGGCGAGACCGTTGACAGCACTCGCATCACCGGGCCGTTGCGGGAGCAGATTGCGCAGGCGCCTACGGTGAGGGCTTCCTGAAGCTCCTTCGCGACAGCGAACGCCTGTCCGGCCGCCGCCCCCTCCTCGAACAGATCGGCGATGCCACCAAGCTCACCATCTACGCCACGCCGCCTCCAGCCCGGTAATGGGCCCTGGGAGGTGCCCGCGCTCGCGTCTCTGGTCCGAGTAGCGCATGATGCTCACTCTGCTGTAACGTGACGCTGCACCGACATGAGCGATACGTCCAGATCAGAAGCACTCGCCCGTTTGCAGACCGTCATGGACGGAATCCCAAGGATCCAGCAGTGGTCCTCCACAACAGAGCCTTTCGACCGCTGGCGCAGACACGCCGATGACTCCGTTGCCGCCGTATTCGGGCACGGATCTCGCCACGCAAGGGACCTGGCACTCATTCTGGATCGCATCAACCCGGAGTGGAAGTTGGTTTATCCCGACGCACCTGGCCCAGTAGAACAAAGCAAGTGCCGCGTAAGCGAGCTATATGGAGCTGATACACTGCTCGACTCAATGATTTCTGATGTGAAGGATCTGTGGCCAAAGGAGCCGGACGATGAAGCGTCCGAGGAAGAAACCGATTCAGAGAGTTTCGAAGGACCCAGTGACTCGACCACGGAGATCAGTGAACCGTTTGACCCGACTGAGATCAAGATCGATACGAAGAACGTTACCGTCGATCTCATCATGAAGAGAATCGACCGTAACGAGATCGACCTGAATCCCGATTTCCAGCGTAACTCAGGCATCTGGGACCGAATCAGACAGAGTCGACTGATCGAGTCTCTGCTCCTCCGTATTCCCATACCGGTATTCTGCATGGCAGCGGACAATGAAGACAACTGGCAGGTTGTCGATGGTTTACAGCGACTTGATACTCTAAAAAACTTCCTAATCGACAAGACTCTCAGCCTACAAGGACTCCAATACCTGAAGGACTTCCAAGGTTGTTCGTACAACAGCTTGCCCCGCCCGATGCAGCGTCGTATCGATGAGACGCAACTGTACTGTCACGTGATCCAGCCGGGGACCCCGCCAGAAGTGATGTTCAATGTGTTCAACCGCATCAATACTGGAGGCAAGCCTCTGCTACCGCAGGAGATTCGTCATGCGCTCAATCCAGGGCGAGCCCGTGAGTTTATAAACGGGTTGGCGAAGGATCCTTACTTTCTGAAGGCGACCGATCACGGTGTCAGCGCCAAGCGGATGGCTGACCGAGAGTGCGTGCTCCGGCTCGTTGCTTTTCATTGTCGACTCGAGGAGTACAAGGGTGACCTGGACGGTTTCCTTGTCTCTGCAATGAAGGCCTTGAACGATCCGGCGGCGGAAGCCAGACTAAACACACTGCGGGAGGATTTCCGCGCAGCAATGCAACTTGCGTTTGATCTGTTCGGAAGCGACGCGTTTCGTCGCCCAAGACACGACAGTTTACGACGGGCGCCAATCAATAAGCCTTTGTTTGAGAGTTGGGCTGTGAACCTCACTCGCATTCGTGATCCGACAGAGCGGAATCGGCTGTTCGAGCGCCGCGAGGATGTCAAAGACAGATTCGCCGCGCTGATGGATGACGACGAATTCGAACAAAGCATCAGTATTGGGACTCAGTGGTCTACACGTGTAAACATACGCTTCGGCCGTATCGCTAGACTTGTGCAGGATGTGTTGGCATGATTCGTCGGGTCTTGATGGAAAACTTCAAGTGTTTCGGAAGCCAGGAGATACAACTTGGCGGGATTACAGTGCTCGCCGGATTGAATGGCGCCGGGAAAAGCAGCGTCATGCAAGCGTTGTTGCTATTGCGCCAATCCGGACTTGACGTCGATGGAAATCCGGCGGCGCTGCGTTGGCAAGGCGATCTTGTCGATGTTGGCTCGTTCGACGAGGTGCTGTACGATAAAGCAGAACAAGACACGATCGTGCTGGAGGCTTCATTTCAGTCACCGCATGCGATATATGTTCAAGTCGCGCGTACTGACACGGGTGATGATCCCATACCGAATTTGCTTGGCTTCTCTGGTGCATCCGAGAGCTCGCTCTATCGGTGGCGCATGTTCTACCTTGGCGCGGACAGACTGGGACCCCAGAAGACCTTCCCCTTCTTCGGTCAGGGGCATCAGGCCCACACACCGCTCGGTACGAGAGGCGAACACGTGCTCTGGTACCTTGAGAAATATGGAAGTAGCCCCGCTGAGAATCTTGATCCGATCGAGGCAGTCTTACGGCTGCACTCGCCTTCATACCACTATCAGAGCCAGCTCACCGGCGCCAGCTACACGGAGGCGCGCGGCGAGGGCTTCCTGAAGCTCGTTGGCGACGGCGTGCGCCTGTGCGGCCGGCGCACCCTCCTCAAACAGATTGGTGATGCCACCAAGCTTACCGCTCTACGCCACGCGGCCTCCCGCCCGGTAACGCAGGAAGCCCAGAGGTCGCGCACGTACTCGGCCGGTGTGCCTTGCTCGGCGCGCCCAGTGCCGCACGTTGCGAATCAGCGGCCAGCCACTAGCGCGAACTCGACATCGAGCGCTCTTCCCATACCTGTTTCCTCGACGCATGTAGCAATTCCGCCACAGCGTGAGCGCCTACGGCGCCGCCTACGTAGCCCTGACCGAAGCGCTGTCGACCGTTCTCGTAACCGGCTACGTCCGGCTCCAGCGGGTCCCCGGACTGGCGATCCGCATCGAACTCGCTTAACTCCGCCCGGGTCGTAAGCGGCGGCGCGTACCGGGGCCGACGGGACCGTCCGGTGTATAATTTGTCGGGATGAGTCCGCTATCACCGGTCCGGGCGTTTCGGTTGTTGCTCGACCCGAAGCGTCCCGGTGCGCACAACATGGCCGTGGACGAGGCGCTACTGCGTTGCATGACGCCGGACGGCGCACCGGTGCTGCGGCTGTACGGGTTCGCGCCGGCGTGCGTGTCGCTGGGCCGGTTTCAGGCGGCCGGCGACTTGGCCGGTAACGCCATGCGTATTCGCGACGGCGTCGACGTGGTGCGCCGGCCGACCGGCGGGCGGGCCGTTCTGCATGACGACGAGGTCACCTACGCGGTGGTGCTTGGGCGTCGCCACCTGCAGCCGTTCACCAAGCGAGCGGCGTACAGGGCGTCGGCGACGCTGCTGCTGCGCCTGCTGAGCGCGCTCGGCGTGCGCGGTGCGGTGCACCCCGGCGACAACGCGGCACCGGCGGCGGATCCTGACTGTTACCGCACCACCGGTGAATACGAAATCACCGCTGACGCCAAGAAGCTGGTGGGCAGCGCCCAGATCACCACTCGCCACGCCGCGCTGCAGCACGGCTCGATCCCACTCTCCACCTCCTACGCCCGCATCGCCCGCTACCTCCGCGAAAGGGGTCCCGCGCGCGAAGAAGGAGCCATCCCCGGCGCCACCTCGGTGGCCGTCGAGAGCGGACGCCGCTGGCGCTACCAAGAGGCCCTGCACACGTTGGCCGCGGCAGCCCGCACGTACGTCGGTGCCGAGCCCTCGACGCTGTCGGGGGCCGAAGTGCGGCTGGCGCGGGAGTTGGAGACAACCCGCTACGGCCGATCGCAGTGGACCTGCGGCCGGTGAGCAGGGATTGGAGATGAGCTGGCGCTCGCCGCGGTTGGTGGCCCTCCGTTTTTTCATGGCCGGCCTCGCCATGGCGGGTGCAGTCACCATCGCAGCGGAGGGGAACGGCGGCGCGGCACGGCGGGACGATGCGGCAACGGCGGGCGGAGCCACGGGTGAGAACGCCGCCACGACCACATCGACCGCGCCGGTGACGTTCTGGGAGGCGCTCGGCAGCGCGGAGGCGATGCGGGCGTTTGCGGCTTCGCTGAGCGACGACGAGTTGCTGGGACAGGCGTTCATGCTCGGCTATCCCGATGCGGTCCTCACGCCGTTTCTGCTCGGCTGGATCGAGGGGCAGGGCCTCGGCGGCGTCAAGATCTTTCCGCGCAACGTCGCCAGCCTGGAACAGCTTGCCGCGCACGTGGACGAGCTGCAGGCGGCGGCGCAGCGGCAGCCGCGCCGCATCCCGCTGCTGATCGCGACCGACCTGGAGGGCGGCTGGATCGATCACGTCAAGCACGAGGTCTCGAAGACACCGGGGAACCTCGCCATCGGCGCGGCCGGCATGCCCGAGGATGCCTACCGCACCGGCCGCTACCTCGGCCTGGAACTGGCAGCCCTCGGCATCAACATGAACTTCGCCCCCACGGTGGACGTCTACTCCAGCCCCGACGCGTCGGTGATCGGGCCGCGCGCGTTCAGCTCCGACCCGGTGCAGACCGGCCTGCTGGCGGTGGCGTACTTCCGCGGCCTGCAGAGCGCCGGCATCATCGCCACCGCCAAGCACTACCCCGGCCACGGCGCCGCCGACCGCGACTCGCACCTGGTGCTGCCGCGCATCGCCGCCGACCGCGAGCGGCTGTGGGACCGCGAGCTGGTGCCGTACCGGTTCCTGATCCGCGAGGGACTGCCCGCGATCATGAGTGGCCACTTGGCGTTCCCGGCGATCGCGGACGAAGATCTGCCCGCCTCGCTGTCGCCGGTGTTCATGGACGAGTTGCTGCGCGACCGGCTGGGTTTCGAGGGGATCGTGGTCACCGACGACCTGGAAATGACCGGGGTGGTGCAGTACGCCGGGTCGCCGGCGGAGGCGGTGGTGGCCGCCATCGAGGCCGGCAATGACCTGGCGCTGGTGTCGCACACGCCGGCGTGGCAGGAACAGGCTTGGGAAGTGGCCCGGCGGCGCATGAAGGAGGACGAACAGTTCCGCAGCCGGGTGGCGGCGGCCGCGGTGCGCGTGCTGGAGGCGAAGCGCGCCGCGGTGACCGCGACTCCGCCGCTGCCGCTCTCCTCGGCCGCGTCGGTCACCCGCTCGCTGGCCCACCTGGTGCCGGCGCCCGGTGCCGCGGAGTTCTTCTTCTCGTCGGCGGCGCGCGCGGTCACCGTGGTGCGGGACGCCGGGCTGCCGCTGCCCGTGACGCGCGGGCGCATCCTGCTCGCCGGCCAGCACCGCGCGTTCCTGGACGCCGGGCGCCGGCGCTACCCCGACGCGGATGTGGCGAAGTTCCCGTGGAGCCCGTTCTACTTCGCCCGTCAGCCGCACCTGAGCGCGATTCCCGCCACCGCCCGCGGCTACGACACCATCATCTTCGAGCTGGCCAACTTCAACAGCCTCGAGATCCTCACCGCCATGGAGCCGCTTGCCGAGCGCATCGTCGTGTTGTCGGCGCTCACCCCGGTGTACCTGCGCGAGGTTCCGTGGGTGCACACAGCGGTCGCGGTATACGGCAACAGCGCTGCCTCGTTCGATGCCGGCTTCGCGGTCCTGGCCGGCGACTTCCCCGCCTCCGGCCGGTGGCCGCTCGACTTCGCCGGCGCCGAGGCGGCCGCGGCGGACGGAGCACCGTGAGCCGCTGGCGCTTCGCGGCGGCCGCGGACCTGGCACCGGTGGCGAGCGCGCTGCGCGAACGGGAGTGGGCGTACGTACCGTTCAGCGCCCGCCTCGCCGAGTCCACGCCGCGCGCCCGCTGGCCGTGGCCGACCTGGAGCGTGCTGGTCGGCGGGCGCCCTCCCGCCGGCTCCGGGCCTTCCCCGGCGCTGCTGGTGACGCGCTCCGGCCTGGTGCTGCCGGCGCTGCGCGGCGACCTGCCGCTGCCGCGCGTGCTGCGTCCGCTGGTCCGGCGCGCATGCGGCCGGCTGCACTCCGCCATGGGCCTGCGTACCGAGGTAGCCCGCGTCCAGGAACTGCTCGGGCGCGGCTACGCGGTGGTCGACTACCTGCTGATGACCGTGGACGCCACCTCCTGCCGCGCCGCCGCCACGCCGCCGGAACTGCGCCTGCAGCGCGCCCGGCCGCGCGACGCCAAGCGGCTGTTCGACCTGCAGCGCGCCTACGAACTGGAAGAGGTGCTGCTCGACGGCTCCCGGTTCAACGCCGACGAGTGCCTGCGGCTGCTGCGCGGCGGTCTGCAACGCGAGCTGGTCTACTTCGGCGCCGTGCATGGACACCCGGTCACCAAGGCGGGCACCAACGCGCGCGGCTTCGCGGTCGACCAGATCGGCGGCGTGTTCACCGACCAGACACGGCGCAGACGCGGTTACGGCGCCGCGGTCATGACGGTCCTGCTGCACACCCTGTTCGCCGCCGGAAAATCGGCCACACTGTTCGTGAAGCCGGACAACCGGGCCGCCATCCGCCTGTACGAGAACCTCGGCTTCGTCATCCGCGACCAATACCGCATCTGCTATTACCGCGCCCACTAGCAGCGTGTCGGAGCGTGTCGGAGTCCGCGCGCTTGACATGGTCCGGCGAGCGTGGGAGGATGAACCCGTTTCGGGGATCAAACGGATGCGGATGAATCGTCCTGACAACAGGGAGCGCAGAAGCCGGTAGGCAGTGCGGCAGCCGGTGCGTCCTATCCCCCTCAGACTCGCTGCTTCGCCAACCACCGCCCCACGTGGCGGCGCGAGGCAGATGTCGCCCTGCCGGTTATTTCCGGCGCACCGGCAGTGCAGAGTGATACTCAAAGAACCGCACCCGCGCGCGGCGTGAGCCCGGGCGAACCCGGTGAGTCACACGCCGCGCGCTGTTGGCGAATTGACTCTCACTGGCGGTCCGCGTTGCGGGCCCGAGAGTAGCCAGGGAGCGCAGCGTCGCTAGCCGTTTGACGACATCCGGGTGCGCCAGGCAATGCAGATGGCACTCGATCTCGACACGATCTACGCGACCTATTACCAGGGTTGGGGATCTACCAGGCCTCAGGGCGTCTACGGCGAAGAGCTGAAAGGGTGGACGACCCCCTTCGAAGAGTGGCCTGAAGCGGTCAGGAAGGTCTACACCCACGACCCGGCAGGGGCGGAAGCGTTGCTCGATGCGGCCGGGTATCCACGCGGCGCCGACGGCACTCGCTTCCAGACCGTGTTGACCCACAACGAGCGGTACGACACGACGTTTGCGGAGTTGGTCGCCGCCCAGTGGGGTGAGGTCGGCGTCGATGTCGAGGTTCGGGTAACACCGATTCCGGAGTTTGTCGCCGTCAGAACTGAAGGAACGTTCGAGATGATCTCCGCGGAATTAGGCGGGCTTCCGAGTCCTTCGGTAGCCGGGCTGGGCGCATACTACACGACCACGTCCTGGGCCCATTCGAACGTGTCCGACCCGGTTTATGACGCCATGTACGAAGCCCAACAGGCCGCCGCCACTGAAGAGGAATCGCAGCGGCTGACGCGAGAGGGATACCTGTACGCGCTGGAGCGGCACTGGAGCATCTGGGGCGGCGAAGTCCCACAGTTCAACGTGAGCCAGCCGTGGGTCAAGGGCTACAACGGTGAAATCTGGTTGGGAGTCGGTCAACAGGATACCTTCTTCTCCCGCATCTGGATCGATACTGAGCTGAAGGAAGAGATGGGATTTTAGGCTCTGCCAGGCTTGTTCCGGGGTGAGCTCGCTCCGGGGTGAGTTGCGGCAGGAAGGGGGCCGGGAGGCTGCTCGCTGCGGGGCGCGTTTCCCGGCTCCCTTTCTCATTGAATGACCTTATCTCATTAAATGACGGGGCGTGTGACATGAGAGCGTACATCATCAGGCGTCTGTTGCTGATGATCCCCACGCTGTTCATATTGACCGTGCTGGTCTTTCTCGCGGTTCGGTTCATCCCCGGCGACATCATCGATCTCATGCTCGGGCAGATGCAATACCAGTATGACGACACCTTCGACCGGGAAGCCCTGGAACGCATGCTGGGATTGGACCTGCCTGTCTACGTGCAGTATGGACGCTGGCTCGGAGATATCCTTCTGCGCGGCACCCTTGGCTCCTCCATGGTTGGCGTCATTCCGATCGAAGAGAGGATAATGGCCCGATTGCCGGTAACCATCGACGTGGGCCAAGGGTCTCAGAGAGCGGGCAGTCATCGTGGGGCACGCCCTCAAGAATGCGCTCATACCGGTGGTTACCCTGATCGGCCTGCAGCTTCCGCTCCTGGTGGGTGGCTCGGTCATCATCGAGAACATATTCAACCTGCCGGGGTTGGGGCGTCTGTTCCTGAATGCGCTCAATAGCAGAGACTACCCGGTGGTCTCGGGACTGAACCTGGTGTTCGGCGTGGCGGTGTTGGGGAGCAACCTGATAGTCGACCTGATCTATCCCTACCTGGACCCCAGAGTCCGGTATCAATAGAGCGAGTAGACCGTGGCAATGAGTAACGCTCGACGGCCTGTTCGGAGGGTGGATTCCCTGGTCAGGCTGGCCAGGCGGAAGCCGTTGGGAGCGATCAGCGCGTTGATCGTATTGACATTGCTTTTCGTTGCCATCTTTGCCGACGTCCTGGCTCCCTATCCGTATGATGAAATACACCTGATCGACCGGCTTCAGGGCCCATCGGCGCAGTATCTCCTGGGCACCGACCAGGCCGGGCGAGACCTGTTGAGCCGCCTCATCTTCGGGGCGCGCGTGTCGCTGCTCGTCGGTCTGGCAGTGACCACTCTCAGCGTCGTGATCAGCACCGTGATCGGCGGCACGGCCGGGTTCCTTGGTGGTCGATTCGATATTCTGTTGCAGAGATTCGTCGATGCCTGGATGGCGTTCCCGGGACTGCTCCTGTTGTTGACGATGATGTCCATCGTGGGACGGGGTGTGCCACAGATCATACTGGTCCTCGGGATAGCCGGAGGCATCGGCGGCAGTCGCGTGATCAGGGGCGCCGTGATCGGCATCAAGGAGAACGCGTATTTTCAGGCGGCCGAAGCGGTTGGCGCGTCGAGATTGAGAACGTTCATGCGCCACGTGGTGCCGAATGTCCTGCCTGTCGTGATCATAACGTTCAGCGTGAGCATTGGCGGCGTAGTCCTGGCCCTGGCTTCTCTGGGCTTCCTCGGGTACGGTCTGCCTCCCGGGATTCCTGATTGGGGAGGTCTGCTCAGCCGGGAGGGACGCCAGTACATGGAGATAGCGCCGCGGCTGGCGTTCTGGCCCGGTCTGTGCCTGACGGTCACCGTCTTCAGCCTCAACATGTTCGGCGACGCCGTGCGAGACCTGCTCGACCCGCGGCTGCGGGGTGGTGCGGGGCGTCCGGGTAGTCACACCGCGTAGTCCGTACGTCATGTCGAGCGCACGGACCTGTGGGCCGCCTTCATGACCCTTGGCGTCACGGAGGGACCGCGCCTGTTGATCAGGTCGCGGCCGCGCGGCGCAGCTTGGCGCGAATGCGCGCCTCGCGGTGCACCAGCCCGGACAGCTCACCAAGCGCGTCACGAGCGGGAGTACCGCCTCCGGGCGCACCGGCGCTTTGCGCACCGGCGCTATGCGGCGCCAGGAACGGCGCGATCGAGGCCAGCGCCGCCGGCAAGTCGCGCGCCCGATGCTCGTAGTACTTGCTCAGCTCCACCGCCGCGCGCAGGCTGTCGTGCACGCGCACCATGTCCTGCCACAGCGAGACGGCGGAATGCCAGTCGGAGGCCCGCTTGAAGTGCAGTCCGAGCAGATTCCCGGCGTCTTCGTCGCCGCCGCGGTACGCCTGGCGCAGCATGTGTGCGCCGCGCCGGTCGCCCTGCTGCAGCAGGAACGAACCCACCGCCCCGCGATCCACGCCCACCAGCGGCTCCTGATCGGCGCCCCCCGCCAGCACCCCGTTGACCACCGCCAGCAGGCGCACCAGCGCCAGCACGTCCGACTCGTTGTGACGAAACACCGCCGGCAGCTCGCCGAGCACGCCCCGGCGCAGGCTGTCGAAGTATATCTCCGGCGCCATCCAGCCCGGAATGTCGTCGCCGCGCCGCACGTCCAGCACCTCCTGCTCAATGGTGGTCAGCCGGCAGTTGTCGAGCAGCCGCCGCCAGAATCGGCGCGCCAGGTAGAGCAGGTCGAGCTGGTAGCCGAGCGCCATGGTCACCCCGGACATCACCAGGCGCGTCCTGAGGATGGTGGAATCGAACGCCTTTCCGTTGTAGGACACGAACGCACCGAAGCGCGAGAACAGGTCGCGCAAGTGCTCCAGGAACCGCTGTTCGCCGGGGAAGTCGGCCAGAAACACCTGGTGGAAGCGCACGCGCGGTCCCTCCACCCAGCCGCAGCCGACCAGAAAGATCACTGTTCCCGCGCCCGCCAGGCCGGTAGTCTCGGTGTCCCAGAACAGGCAGTCGCCGATCCGGCAGTCGTCGGGCAGCAGCCGGCTGGCCGCATCGCCGCCGGCGACGCGCGGCGGCACCGGCGCCTCGCCGTCGCGTCCATATACGCAGGGTGCGATCTCGCGCCAGCCGGCCGCCAGGAGCTGCTCCGGCACCCGCGACGCCCCCGCCGGCGGCTGCGGCTCCGCCAGCTCGGACCCGGTCATCATGCCGAGCCGTTCCCGGACCGACGCGCTCACCCCATCTCCTCCGCCAGCGCGGCGACCGGCGCGACCGCCGTTGCCACCCCAGCCGTCGAACCCGTCGGCGCGCGCGCCGGCGTGCCCGGATGCAGGTGCGCCAGAGCCTCCAGCAGCCGCTCCTTGCCGTTGTCCGGCCCGCCGCCGGCACCGTTCGCACCGTGCGCGGGCACGCCGGCCGGCAGCGCAGCCGGGGGGCCGATGCAGGACGGACAGCCGGCGGCGCACGGACACGCCGCCAGCAGGTCGCGGCAGCCGTCCAGCACCCGCGCCAGTTGCCCATGCAGCCCCGCCGCCAGCCCGGAGCCGCCCGGACAGGCGTCGTACAGGTACACCGCCGGACAGTCGAGCTCGGCATCCCGCGCGCGCGCGGCCACCGCCAGGTCGCCCGGATCGCACAGCAGGAACAGCGGCGCCACGTTGTGCAGCAGCGCCGCCATCCCCTCGACCGCGAACGAGCGCTGCGCCGCGCCGCAGCGCGCCAGGTATGCCCCGCCCGCCGTCCGACGCGGGAAGTGCAGCACGACCGAACAGGTGTACATCTCGTCGGCCGGCAGGTCGATGTCACCGGTGCCGATCTTCTCATGGGTGCCGTAGCGCAGCTTCCGGAACCCCGTCGTCCGCCGCACCACCCGGATATCTGCCAGCAGCAGCCCCAGCCCGGCGCGCACCTCGTCGCTGTCGCGCCGCGCAATGGTCAGCTCCGACTGCACGATCGCCTCGGTAAAGTAGCCGGCGTCGGTCTGCTCCACGCTGCAGTGGTGCCGGTCCGGGTCGAGACCGGTGACGATGTAGGAAGCACCGTGATGGAGATAGATGGCGCCGGGGAACAGCAGCGTCTTGGCGGACGGCAGGTCCATCTCGCCCAGGACCTGCCGCCGGCCGCCGGTGTGGTCGGTGATGGCCACGTTGGCGGACGTAGCGGTGCGCAGCGACACCCGCCCGGCGGGATAGGAGCTGTCGGTCCAATACCAGCGTCCCGCGGCGGCGCGCACCTCACCGCGGTCGCCAAGGTGGCGCAGCAGTTCGCCGGCAGCGCCCCCGAACGGCGCCCGGCCGTCGTCGCCCACCGCCGCAACGCGGTCGGTACCGGTCGCCGCGCCGCGGTCGCGCAACTCGGCGTCGGCGAACGGCAGCTCGAACGCCGCGCAGCGCACGTGGCCGAGCAGCACGTGGATGTTGTCCGGGTCCACCCAGCCGCTCTCCGGGGAGCCGGTGAAGAAGTACTCCGGATGGCGGATGATGAACTGGTCGATCGGCGCCGCCGAGGCAATCAGGATCGACAGGGCGGCCGCGTTGCGCCGTCCGGCACGGCCCGCCTGCTGCCAGGTGGCGGCGATGGTGCCGGGGAACCCTGCCAGCACCGAGGCGTCCAGGCTGCCGATGTCGATGCCCAGCTCCAGGGCGGTGGTGGCTACCACGCCGTCCAGCGTGCCGTCGCGCAGCCCGCGCTCGATCGCGCGCCGCTCGCTCGGCAGGTAGCCGCCGCGGTACGATGCCAGCCGCCCGCCGCCGCGCTCGCTCGATTCGCGGTCATCACGTTCGTCGGCGCCGGTGCGGACCAGCGCATCGCGAATGTAGGCGGTGAGCAACTCGGTGCGCGCCCGCGAGCGTGCGAACACGATGGTCTTGATGCCGCGGCGCAGCAGCCGGGCCGCCACCGAACGCGCCTCCAGCACCACGCTGCGCCGGATTCCCTGCTCGCGGTCCACCAGCGGCGGGTTGTACAGCACGAAGTGGCGCTCCCCGCTCGCCGCGCCGCTGTCCGCGATCAGCTCGACCGGCTGCCCGACGATGCGCTCCGCCAGTTGCCGCGGATTGCCGATGGTCGCCGAACAGCACAGGAACCGGGGCCGCACGCCATAGAACGCGGTCAGCCGGTGCAGGCGGCGCAGCACGTTGGTGAAGTGGGACCCGAAGATGCCGCGATAGGTATGCAGCTCGTCAATCACCACGAAGCGCAGCCCGCGAAAGAAGCGCTCCCATTGTGGATGGTGCGGCAGCACCGCCGCGTGCAGCATGTCGGGGTTGGATATGACCAGCCGCGCGCGGCCGCGGATCGCGCGGCGGGCGGAGGTGGGCGTGTCGCCGTCGTAGGTGGCCACCTGCACGCCGAGCCCGGCTTCACGGACCAGTCCGTCCAGTTCGTGGCGCTGATCCTGCGCCAGCGCCTTGGTCGGGAACAGGTACAGGGCACAGGCGTCCGCGTCTTCGATGCACCGCTGCAGGATCGGCACGTTGTAGGCCAGCGTCTTGCCGGAGGCGGTAGGCGTGACCAGCACCACGTTGCGGCCGGCCCGCGCCAACTCGAAGCAGCGCTCCTGGTGGGTATACCACGCGCCGATGCCGCGCCGCCGCAGCGCCGCGCGCAGACGTGCGTCGACCACCGGCGCAAACGGCCTGGTGCGGGCGTCCCGCGCCGGCACCACCTGCCAATGGCACACCCCGCTCATGAACGCCGGGTCGCCGCGCAGGCCGGCCACCACCTCGTCCAGCAACAGTCCCCTCCCGACCGTCAGGATAGCCCGCCTCCCGCTCGCGGAGCAACGCTCGCACGGCCCGGCAGGGCCCGGCAGCCCGGCCAGCCGGGCAGCATTGCCCCCGTGCGACCGCTATCGCGGGGGGAGGTGGCCGTTGCCCTCGATCCGGCGTGCCCGGCGGCGGCTCTCCTGGCGTTCCCGCAGGCGCGTCTCGAATGCCTTGCGCAACGCGCGCAGGCGGGTGTTCGGGTCGGTGAGTTCCAGGAACTGCTGCTTGCGGACCAGCGACAGGTCGCTGAAGTAGGCCAGGTAGAAGGACGCCACGGTCGCGGAACATTCCTCCAGGTCCGCTTCCGGAAGGTTGCCCGGCGTCGATTCGTAGATCTCGCGGTACAGTTTCATGCAGCGCGCCACCAGCTTCCCGCCGGTGCCGGCGGCTTCGTCGCCGAAGTAGCTCACCTGCGCCTGCAAGTACGCCTCGTCGGTTACCAGGCGGGCAATGCGGAAGCGGCGCATGCCGACCGTCAGGATGTCCATGCGGCCGTCGTCGTAGCGCCGGATCACCTTGACGATCTTGGCCGTGCACCCCACGCGCGCCACGCCGGCCTTGCCGGCGCACACCATTCCGAACACGCCCTCGCCGTCGAGCGCCGCGGCTACCATCTCCTTGTAGCGTTCCTCGAAGATGTGCAACGGCAGCGGCGCGCGCGGATACAGCACCACGTTGAGCGGGAACAGCGGCAGGGTCGCGTCAGGTTCCGGCATCGCCCCTCACTCGCTTAGCATAGCACGCTCGCCGCACGCCTGCCCGCCACGGCGGGGATCACCTCAGATCACCTCGCGCCAACGCCGCGGGAGGGCGCGTAGCGGCAGCTTCGGGACCGCGGTGCTACACCAGGGCGCCGAGCTTTTCGCTCAGGAATTCACTCTTCTCGCGCAGGCCGATGCCGCCGGTGTCGATCAGCAGGCAGTTGGGCCGCGCCGCATCGAGGCGCACGCTGCCGCCGCTGTCCGCGATCAGGCGCGTCACCTTCTCCACCGACACCTGCTGCAGCCGGGCAAACTCCACCCGCACCACGCCACGCTGCTCGCGCAGGGACGCAACCGCCAGGCGCCGGCAGGCGATGCGTATCTCGGCGATCGACAGCAGGCTCAGCACCACGTCGGGCAGCGGCCCGAAGCGGTCTATCAGCTCGCCGTGCACACGCTCCAGCTCGGCCGCCGCCGTCACGCTGGAGATCTTCTTGTACACCTCCATCTTCACCACCGGCTCGGAGATGTAGTCGTCCGGGATATAGCCGGAGTACTCCAGTTCCAGGTAGACGTCGGGAATGTCCAGGTCCGCGCGGCGCCCGTTGCCCCCCATCGCGGCAATCGCCTGGTCGAGCAGGCGCACGTACATGTCGTAGCCCACCGCCAGGATGTCGCCCGACTGCTCGCCGCCGAGCAGGTTGCCGGCGCCGCGTACCTCGAGGTCCTTCATCGCTACCTTGAAGCCGGCGCCCAGTTCGGTGAAGTCGGAGATGATGCGCAGCCGCTTCATGGCCAGCTCGGTCAGCGCGTGGTCCTTGGGGTAGAACAGGTACGCGTATGCCGGCTTGCCGGAGCGCCCCACCCGCCCGCGCAACTGGTAGAGCTGGGCGATGCCGAACATGTCGGCGCGATCGATGATGATCGTGTTGACGTTGGGAATGTCGAGCCCGTTCTCGATGATCGTGGTCGTCACCAGCACCTCGAACTCGCCGCCGACGAAGCGGTGCATCACCTCCTCCAGGTCCGCCTCGCCCATCTGGCCGTGCGCGAACTCGATGCTCGCCTCCGGCAGCAGGCGCACCAGGAAGCCCATGATCTCGCGGATCGAGCGCACCCGGTTGTGCAGGTAGAACACCTGCCCGCCGCGTGCCAGCTCCTTGCGTATGGCATCGGCGACCAACTCCTCGTCGAACTCCTGGATGAAGGTCTCGATCGGCAGGCGGTTCTGCGGCGGCGTGGTGATGAGCGACATGTCGCGAATCTTGGTGAGCGACATGTGCAGGGTGCGCGGAATGGGCGTCGCGGTCAGCGTAAGGCAGTCGATGTTGGCCTTCAGCTCCTTGAGCCGCTCCTTGTGCTTGACGCCGAAACGCTGCTCCTCGTCGATCACCAGCAGGCCGAGGTTCTTGAACTGCACGTCCTTCTGGATCAGCCGGTGGGTGCCGATTACCACGTCGACGCCGCCCGCCCCGACCGCCGCCACCACCGAGCGCTGTTCCTGCCGGCTGCGAAAACGCGACAGCATCTCGATCTTGACCGGGAATGCCTGAAACCGCTCCAGGAAGGTCTCGAAGTGCTGCTCGGCCAGGATGGTGGTCGGCGTCAGCACCGCCACCTGCTTGCCGCCCATCACCGCCTTGAACGCCGCGCGCAGCGCCACCTCGGTCTTGCCGAACCCGACGTCGCCGCAGATCAGCCGGTCCATCGGGCTCGGCGCCTCCATGTCCGCCTTCACCTCTTCGATGCAGGTGATCTGATCGTCCGTCTCCTGGTACGGGAAGCCGGCCTCGAACTGCGCCTGCCAGTCGGTGTCGTGGTCGAACGCCGTGCCCTGCACCCGCTTGCGGCGCGCGTAGAGCTGGATGAGCCGCTCGGCGAGCTCCTCCACCGACTTGCGCACCTTCGCCTTGCGCGACTCCCACGCCTTGCCGCCGATGCGGTCGAGCTTCGGGGCGCGGCCCTCCTTGCCCACGTAGCGCTGGATCAGGTTGACCTGCTCGATCGGCAGGTAGACGTGCTCGTCGCCGCCGAACTCCAGGTCGATGTAGTCGCGCTCGTTGCCGAGCACCTTCATCCGCTCCAGGCCGTGGTACTTGCCGATGCCGTAGTTGACGTGCACCACGTAGTCGCCCGCGGACAGGTCCACGAACGAGTCGATCGCCTCGCTCCTGGCCGCGGCCGCCTCGCGCGGAATGCGCCGCTTGCGCCCGAAGATCTCGTTCTCCTGGATCACCACGACCCCGGCGTCGGGAAGGGCGAAGCCGGCGCTGATGCTCTGCGGGAAGATGCGCACCTGGGCACTGCGCCCGAGTTCGCCGAGCAGCGCGGCGAGGCGCTGTGCCTGGTGCTCGTACACCGCGAAGATCAGCACCTCGTTGCCGGCGGCCAGCAGGCGCCCCACTTCGTCGCGAAAGTAGGGAATGTTGCCGAAGAACGAGCGCGGAGGATCGCACGGCAGCCGCAGCCGCGGCTCCTGCGGGGCCCCGAATTCCACCGCGGAGGCACTCGGGGCAAGTTCGTGCACCGCGACGCGGCGCGGATGATCGCCGATCAGGCGGTGATAGTCGAGCAGGAGCGACTTGGGCAGCGGCCCGAAGTGGCCGCCCGCCATCGCCTGCCGGTACAGCGCCTGGTATTCCTTGCGCACCGCGTCGAACGTGGCGGCCAGGCGCTCCTCCCCGGCCAGCACGAGCAGCGCTCCGGGCGGCAGGATCTGCAGCAGGTTGGCCGGCTCGGCAAAGCACAGCGGAAAGAACATCTCGGCGCCGCGCGCGTCGGGGTCGCGGCGCACCGCGTCCAGGAACAGCTCGCGCCCCTCCTCGGGCAGCGACGGCTGCGCCAGGTTGGCGGCCAGCGTGTCCAGCTCCGCGCCCGCCATGTGCACTTCGCGCGCCGGGTACACCGCGGCCTCCGCCAGCGCCGCCACCGAGCGCTGCGTGGCCGGCTCGAATTCACGCAGTTCCTCCACCGTGTCGAAGTCGAGCACCGCGCGTACCGCGTGTTCGCGGTCGTAGGGGTAGATGTCGATCACCTCGCCCTTGACCGAGAATTCGCCGTGGATGGAGACGCGTGGCACGCGCACGTAACCGAGCGTCACGAGCTGTTCCTCCACCTCGATCGGGTCCAGGTCGCTGCCCACGGCGACCCTGAACACCCGCTCGCACAGGTAATCGGGCGGCGGCACCGGGGTCAGCAACGCGCGAATTGAGGTCACCAGGATGTCGATCTGCTCCGGCGCGGTAACCAGTTCGGCGAGCACGCCGGCGCGCTCGCCGAACACCGCCGGCAGCGGCGACGCGCTCGCATACGGCAGCAGCCCCCACCAGGGAAAGCGCCGGATCCGGTTGCGCCGGTTCGCCGCGCCCGCGACGGCGCGCGTTGGACGGCCGTTCGCGATCGTGAGGGCGGCGGTGGGCACCGCCTGCGCGGCGGATCCGCCGTGCGCCTGAAGCGCCGCGTGCGGCGCGGAAGAGGTTCCCGAGGCGCGCGCCGTCAACCCGCGGCCGGCAACCGGCTCCGCGGTCAGGGCCAAGTCGTCGGCGAGCAGATCCGCTTCCTGCTCGGTCGGCGTCACCACCACCAGCGGACCGTCCGCCGCTTCCCGCAGCCAGTGCAGCAGCACCGCGGCAAAGCCGCCCTGCACCCCCTCGATCGCGGCGGGCAACTCGCCGCCGGCGACACGACGCAGCAGCTCGCGCGGCGCCTCCGCATCCGCTACGTTCTTGCGCACCAGCCGCGCGAGCTGGACCCCGCCCGGCGGCGGCGCCGGCGCCCGCCGCAATGCCTTCCTGCGGCTCCTGCGCTTACTCATGACAATTCTTCACGTGCCGACCATTCCCGTGGAGCATGACGATACCCCCGGCGATGGCCGCCGAGTCGACGTCCGGTACGGAGGGCGCCCGAATATATCACCTCGTCACTGCCGCCTTCAACGTTCGCTCCAGCCAGCCTGGCCAGCCGGGCACCGTCGGGCCAGTGACTGCGGTGCCGCGTCGGCGGTGGGCGTTCGGGCTACTCGCACAGAACGGGATCAGTCCCGGCGCCATGGTGACATCGGGCCAGGTCGTTCTGGCACAGGTAGTTGTCCTCTTGCCGTCTTGACGGAACAAGTTGTTCTATCATCAATAATGATCGTTCATTCATGAATTCGTACTACACTGCGGTCCATGAGGTCGTTTGTCGCGGTGTTGGGCAACCTTGGCGCCATGGCCGTTGAGCCACGAGTCGTGGGCATACTGGTGATCGTGGTTTGTCTGCTGGGAGCGTGCAGCGCGGTGGTACCGCCACCGACCGACGAGGCGCCGGCCGCGCCAGCCGCACCGGCTGCGCCCCTGCTGTCCAACGGAACGGGAGCCCAGACCAGCATAACGGTAACGTGGACGGCACCCGTTGCGGAGTTGACCATCGCTGGCTATGAGTTGCAATGGCGGTCCGGCACCGACATGGCATGGATCCCGGCCACCGGCATAGCGAGTTCGGCTACCAGCTACACGATCCACGGACTGCAACCGGAGGTTACCTATCAGGTGCGAGTGCGCGCCCTGTTCCCGACGACCGTTGGCGCCTGGTCCGAGTCGATCACCGTATCGACCACGACGGCGCCGGCACCCGCGGCACCGTCGCTCGCCGCGCCCACGGCACACTCGAACCGCATCACGGTGACTTGGACCGCACCGGCAACCAGCGAATCGATCACTGGCTACGAGCTGCAGTGGCGATCCGGCACCGACATGGCATGGATCCCGGTCACCGGTATAGCGAGTTCGGCTACCAGCTACACGATCCACGGATTGCAACCGGAGGTTGCCTATCAGGTGCGGGTGCGCGCCCTGTTCGCCATGATCGATGGCGCCTGGTCCGATGTCGTGACGGTGCCAACCGCGCCGGCGACGCCCACCGCTCCGCCACCGGCGACGCCCACCGCTCCGCCGTCGCAGGGCACAGCCGATTTTTCAACTGGAGTTTGCCTGAAGAACACGCATCCGAACAGCATTACGGTAACGTGGACGGCACTGGCAACCAAAGAACCGGTCACCGGCTACGAGTTGCAGTGGCGGCCTTTGTTCTACGGGACGGACTGGTACCGGGTCAACGACATCGCGAGCACCGAGAACAGTTACACACTCACCGGCCTGCAACTGGGGTTCTTCTTTCTCGTAAGGGTACATGCGTGGCACGGGAACGACGCGGGCCCCTGGTTCGACGGCAAGTGGTGCTCGATTCTCAAGGAAGGCACCACGCCCCGCTTCAAGAGCTTCCCTGTTGCTGCCGCTGACACCCCGGTTTCGGAAGCGGCCGCTGAACATAGCTTCAACATTTTCTCCTACTACAGGCCCAAGGAACACTACCCCGTGACGGTCAAATACCGGCTGACCGAGACCGGAAACGTGCTGCATTCAGCGGGCGAACACACGGCGACCGTGTCGAACGAGTTCTCCAATTACTTCAAGGTCCGGTTGATCGACGACGACGACGACGAAGCGGACAGTACCGTTACCATCACCATTCTTCCCGGCCCCAGATATCACGTCGGCACACTCTCTTCGTATACGTTCACGGTTACCGACGACGATGATTGACCTTGCCGGGAGCGCGGGCTGCGGGATCGAGGCTACGTCACCCGGACCCACGGAACCACTCCGCGCGCGCCGGGCTTGTCCCAGCCAGCGCCTGCGACAACGAAGTCGGTCCGGCGGACGTCTGAATCTCCTTGCCCAGCAGGGTCCGCCCCGCTACTCTGGCGGGCACCAATGCAGCAGCGCCGCAGTTACCGGTTTACCTCGGAGAGCGTTGGCGAAGGCCACCCCGACAAGTTGTGCGACCAGATTTCCGATGCCGTGGTGGACGCCGCCCTGGCCGAGGACCCCGCCTCCCGGGTGGCGTGCGAGACGTTCGCCACCACCGGCCTGATCGTCGTCGGCGGCGAGATCCGCACCGGCGGCTCGCCGGATCCGCAGCAGCTCGCGCGCGAGGTGCTGCGCGATGCCGGCTACGACGACCCGGCGCTGGGCATTGACCATGAAACCTGTGCGGTGCTCAACGTCATGCACGCGCAATCGCCGGACATCGCCCGCGGGGTGGACGGCGGCGCGGGGAAGCAACAGGGCGCCGGTGACCAGGGGCTGATGTTCGGCTACGCCTGCTCCGACACGCCGCACCTCATGCCGGCGCCGATCGAATTCGCGCATGCCATCATGCTGCGCTCGGCGCAGGTTCGCAAGAGCGGCCGGCTGCCGTTCCTCGGCCCCGACGGGAAGTGCCAGGTGTCGGTCCGCTATGAGGGCGGGAGTCCGGCCGCCATCGAGACCGTGGTGCTTTCCCACCAGCACCGCGAGGAAGTCGGCCACGAGCAACTCAGGGAGGCTCTCGTCGAAGAGGTAATCAAGGCGGCGCTGCCGGCGGCCATGCTCGACGGCGGCGTGACCTACCTGGTCAACCCGACCGGGCGCTTCGTGGTGGGCGGGCCGCACGGCGACTCCGGCCTCACCGGGCGCAAGCTGATCGTCGACACCTACGGCGGCAAGGCACGCCACGGCGGCGGCGCATTTTCGGGCAAGGATCCCTCCAAGGTGGACCGCTCCGCCGCCTACATGGCGCGCTACGTGGCCAAGAACATCGTCGCCAGCGGGGTGTGTGCCGAGTGCGAGGTACAGATCGCCTACGCCATCGGCGTCGCGGAACCGGTGTCGCTGTACGTGCACACGTTCGGCAGCGCCACCGTCGCCGAGCAGCGCATCGAGGACGCGGTTCGCGACGTGTTCGACCTGACACCGGCCGCCATCACCGCCACGCTCGACCTGGCGCGGCCAATCTACCGGCGCACCGCCACCTACGGCCACTTCGGACGCGACGAGTTCTCGTGGGAACGCACCGACCGCGCCGCGGCGATCCGGGACGCCGTGTCCTGATCGGAGCGCGCGCACCGATGACGGCGCACCATCGGGCCGCGGTGCACCGCCCCCGCCCACCGCGCTCGGCGGCGTTCGCCGGCAGGCGCCGTGGGTGAACGCCGCGACGCCGCCGCCGGCCGGACCGGAGAGTCCGCGTTGGTACCGGGGGAGGTCGTGGAGCGCCGGCAGCGGGCGCTGGCGCTGCTGGCCGCGGCGGCGCTGTTCCTGGCCTCGGTCGAGTACGTCATCCCGAAGCCGGTGCCGTTCCTGAAACTGGGGTTGGCAAACCTGCCGGTCCTGGTCGCGCTGACGGTGATGCGGCCGCGCGAGGTCCTCACCCTGGTGGCCCTGAAAGTGGTGGGCCAGGGCATCGTCCAAGGCACCCTGTTCTCCTACATCGTGCTGTTCTCCGCCGCCGGCTCGCTGGCCAGCGCCGTGGTCATGCTGCTGCTGTACCACGGTGCGGGCCGCCACGTCTCGCTGGTGGGGGTGAGCATCACGGGCGCCCTGGCGAGCAACCTGGCGCAGGTCGCGGCGGCGCGCCTGATCATCTTCGGGGAGAGCGCGTGGCTGATCGCACCCGCCTTCCTGATCACCGGCACCGTCTCCGCGCTGCTGCTCGGACTGTTCGCCGAACGGTTCGTGGCCCGTTCGCGGTGGTTGCGGGAGTTCCGGCAGGTGTGCGCGGCGGCGCCGTAACGCGAGCGGTCGGGCGGCGCTGCTACCAGCCCGCGGTGCCGAGCGGATCGGTCGGATCCAGGCTCCACTGCGCCTGCCCCATGACCCACGCCGACCCGGTGAGGCGTGGTTGGATCGCCGCCAGCGGCCCCACTGCGGTTTCCGCCACAATGCGGCCGGTGAACTCGCCGCCGGCGATGCCCTCGTTGCGGAACGACTCGCCCACCGCCAATTCGCCGCGGGCATGCAGCACCGCCATCCGCCCGCAGGTGCCGGTACCGCACGGGGACCGGTCGTAGAAGGTGTCGCTCTCCACCACCACGTTGCACTGGTCCGCCGCCGGGTCTGCGCGCGGCGCGCCGTAGAAAGACACCCCGATCAACCCGCGTGCAATCTGCGCATGCAACGGGTGCTCCACTTCGGCGACGCCGTTGCGCGCCTCCTTGATGGCATTGCCGAGGCGCATCAACTCCGCGAGGTTGGCGGCATCGAGCGACTGCCCGATGGCGGCGGCGTCCACGTAGAGGTACCAGTTGCCGCCGAACGCGACGTCGCCGCTTACCTCCCCCAATCCCGGCACGTCGACGCTGACATCGCGTTCGTACAGGAACGCGGGCACGCTGTCGAAGCTGACCGACGCGACGCGCCGCCCGTCCCAGCGCGGTTCGGCGGTGACCACGCCGGCGGGAGTCTCCAGGCGCACGGGCCGGTCGCGCGGCAGGCGACCGCTCTGGCACAGCGCGGTGACCACGCCGATGGTGCCGTGGCCGCACATGTCGTCGTATCCCACCTGGCTGGCGAACACCACCCCGGCATCGGCTACCCGCGACGGCACCACGTACGCCGCGTACATCGCCAGGTGGCCGCGCGGCTCGCGGCACAGCAAGGTGCGCAACTCGTCGTGCTCATTGCGCGCGCAGGCACGCTGATCGGCGACGCTGGCGCCGGCGAACGCGGGCAAGCCGTCCACGACCACCCGGGTCGGGTGGCCGCAGGTGTGGGTCTCCACGGTGGTAAGGCAGAGTTGCGCTTGTCGGGCCATGGCGTACTCCATTGTGGCGCGGCCTACCGGCCTCGGCAACCGGTGCATCAAGCGTCGGCGCCTCCGTTGATCCGACCGCGGTGTGGTCGCCATGAGTCACCCGCCGACCTCAACGCGCGCGCTTCGTCGTCGTGCGGTCGCATTGACGTAATTGGCGCGCAGCGCGGGCGTCCTGCATGGTCAGGGCCGGCTCCGGCCGGCCGCGCACGGCCTGTTCAGCATCCGGCACCGCGCTCGGGCGACCGTGGCGGGCACGGGCGGCGTTCGGACCGGCTCCGGCGACGCGGCCGGTCAGCCACCGGCGCGGCGTTCGGGCGACCGCGGCGGCCGTGCACACAGCAGCAGCAGGGTGCTGACCGCGCTCATCGCCAGCACGATGATCCACGACACGCGGTACGTTCCCGTGACATCGCGCACGGCGCCGGCGATCGGTGCGCCCAACCCGCCGGCAAGCACCGTGATCGGCAGTACCACCCCGCGGATGGTGCCGACGAACCGCCAGCCGAAGTACTGCGCCCAGATCACCCCCTGCACCACCATGTTGAACCCGATCGCGGCGCCGAACAGCATGACCGACGCGAACAGCACCGGCGGCCACGCCCGCCCGATCAGCATCAGCGACAGCGCCACGCAAAACAGCGTGCCCGAGATCGCGCCGACGAAACGCGCGGCGAGCCGCTCCACCACGAATCCACCGGCCAGCGCGGTTGCCATGGCGACCGTGGCGTCGACTCCGAACGCCACCGACACGGTGGCCGGGCTGAAGCCCAGCTCGACCCAGTGCGGAACGCGATGCACGCTCGCCGCGCCGAGCATGAAGGCGAGGCTGGCGAAGGCGGCCGTGAGCTGCCACATGGCCGTGGTGCGGGCAGCCCCCGCCATGGTCCAGAGCGTATCGTCATCCGCCGGCGGCGCAGCGCGCGGCACCGGGCCCGATGCGCCGTCCTTGCGCAGCGCGCGGCGGCGCGGCGGCCCGCCGTCGGGGGCCAGGCCGAGGTCGCCCGGTTGACGGCGCAGCAGCACGACCAGCGGAACGACGGCGGCCGACAGCCACGCCAGGGTCACCAGCGCCGACCGCCAGCCGTGGCGGTCGATCAGCACCTGCGTCAAAGGCAGCAGCAGCGCCCCGCCCACGCCCAATCCCAGTTGCACAATCCCGGTGGCGCGCCCGCGCAGCCGCACGAACCACTTGGACACCGGCACGGTGGCGATCAGGGCGCCGCCGCCCGGCGCCGTCCAGCCGCTCGCCCCCAGCGCCAGCAACACGCCGAACAGGACCGCCGGCGACTGCGCGCGCGACAGGATCAGCAGTCCGCCTACCGCCGCGACCGCCGCCACCAGCACCGGGCCGCGCGGGCCGTGGCGGTCCAGCCAGCGGCCGATCACGATGCCGCTCAGCCCCCCCGCCCACATGCGCGCCGTCTGCGCCCAGCCGATCATCTGGCGCGACATGCCGAGTTCGTCGCTGATCGGGATCACGAATAGTCCGAAGTTGAGCGTGCCGCTCGCCTGGCCGAGCATGTTGAACACAAAGAAGGCGCCGACCATGACCCAACCGTAGAAGATGCCCCCGCTCTCGTCGGGGCCGGCGGCGCTCGGCGTGCGGTTCAGCGGCAAGCCGGTCTCGCCGCGGCTCGCGAGCGCACCTCGGTAGAGGAGATGTCGCGGCGGAACAGTGCTTCCGGCAACTCGCAGAACAAGCCGCGGTGTGCCGCCGGAATGCGCGGCGCGAGGTCGCGCAACGTGAGGTAGCGTTCGCCGCCACTACGGCGGCCGGCCACCAGCAGGCGGCATCCATGCTCCGCCAGGGCCGCGAGCGCCGCGTCCATGTCGTGCGCCGAGCCGCCATAGAAGCGCTCGTCGACCAGGCGCTCCGCGGTGTCCGCTCCGACCACGAACACGGCGCCGGGAAACAGCGCCGCCTTGTCGGCAAACAGCGCCGCACGGGTCATCACTACCGGCGCGCGTGCCGCGAACTGCGCTGCGCGGCGCCGCGCCTCGGGCAGCGCGATCGGCGCCTTGTCGGCGTTGGCCAGCGGCAGCTCGTACACCACCTCACGGCCCAGGAACGAAGCCGCCGCCTTCCCCAACGCCACGTGGCCGGCGTGCAATGGGTGGTACGACCCCGACAGCAACGCCCTACGGCGCCAGTCGACCGGTGTCGTGACCACCTGCGCCGCGGCGTTCAGCATCACCTGGCGGCAACGCCCCGATTCGAGAGCGGCGAACGATTCGGATGGGTGGAACTCGCGGCGCACGTCCGCTCCCGGTGAGGCGCGAAACTGCTCGGCCACGTCGCCGGCATCGACGCCGCACGCGGACGCCAGTCCCGCCACCAGCATGGCGCTGGCCGCGGCCTCCTGCCGCTGCCGGACCGCCGCCCGGCGGCTCTCCGCGCCGCGGTCGGCCGCATCAGCCGCACCGGCAGGTTCGCCACCTGCATCGGCCGGCGCCGCGAACGTCAGCGTGCTGACCGCGGTGCCGAACGCATCGGCGACGGCCACGCAGGCACGGTCCGCGCCGCGCCGCCGCCGATCGGTCGCAAGCGCCGCGGTGCAGGCGGCTCCGAGC
>JAPPGB010000098.1 GCA_028821475.1 Spirochaetaceae bacterium | reverse complement strand
GCCTCGCCGCCGCATGCGCGCCACGCGCCGTCCCGGTGCCAGGCGGTCCCCGGCGGCATCCAGGCCGCCGGGGGCGCGTCGAAGCGCGCCTCGATGCCGCGTTGTGCGACCACCTCGAGCGCACCGCCGGCGCCGGGTGCGCAGTAGTGCCCCGGCGGCAGTACGCTCCAACCCCGGCCCGGTCCGCCGAAGCGGCCGTCGCGCACGTCCACGCACACCGCCGTGCGTCCGGTCGCCAGCGCATGGCTGCGCCACACCGCGCGGCCTGCACCGTCCGACACCACGACCACCTGTCCGGCGGTTGCCCCGCCGGGCAGCAGCAAGGTGGGGTTGCCGTGGCTGGTCATCGCCCGCCCGCCCGGTCAGGGCCGCTGGCCGAGCGGGACGGCTCCTCGTACCTCGACCGCACGTCCGGTCCGTCCCCTGCGGTTGCTCGGGTCGCTCCGGGGTTGTTTGCACAGACCGCCGAAATCGCGTAACGTGTTGTCATATCGCTTGATCGGAACGACGGGAGGTCGCAAAGTGGCTGAAATCTCCGAAATCATCCTGAGTGAGATTGAAGGGAGCGGCATCGACGCCTCGGACCTGGGGGTGGAGATCCAGCGTGGCAAGGGCCTGTTCAATCGTCGCAAGGTGCTCAACGTGTTCGGCGCAGTTCATTCGGAACCCGATCATCAGGCGGTGATGCGGGTCGCGCAGCGCCATGCCGGCGACAACTACGACGTCACCGACTCGGTAGCGGTGCACCCGCGCAAGCACTAGCAGCCCGTAGCGGGAACCCGGCGTCGCGCCGAGAGCGGCGAAGCGGGCTGCATCGCCCGCACTCAATGCAGCCGGGGTTTCACCACGGGTTGCCACTACCGCTCCGCATCCTCCGTGCCGGCCGCCGGCAGCGCCATGCGCGCGTACTGCTCCGGCGGCGCGGCACAGGCGGCGAAGTGGCGTGCCATCGCCGCGCACAGCCGCTGCTCCACGGCGGCGTCGTTCAGCGCCCGTTGCTGGCGCGGATCGGCCTGTACGTCGAACAGCAGGTGGCCGGGCGGGTGCGCCGCATCCGGAAAGGCGGGCTCCCAGCGCGGCCGTCCGCCCACTTTCAACAGCGGCATCTGCTTGCTGAACGGGAACGGCGGCGCCAGTTCCGCCTGCTCCAGTTTGGCCTTGAAGCCGCGCATCGCGGTGGGCATCAGCGTGTAGGCGTCGGCGCTCGGCCCGTCCGCACTCGGGATGCGCAGGTAGACGTAGCGCCCGTCGGTGATGTTCACGTGCTGGTCGAAGTAGCCGAAGATCGCCGTGTCCCGCACCGCCCGGTCGCCCGCCACCACCGCGGCCAGGTCGTGGCCGAGCATGTCGGGCGCCGGCTGCAGGCCGAACAGCCCGAGCAGCGTCGGGCCAAGGTCGATCGCCGGCTGTACCAGTGCGCTGCGCCGCGTGCCGGCCGCGTCCGGGCTGCGCGGATCCCACAGGAAGAACGGCGTGTGGCTTACCTGTTCGTAGAGCGGCATCCAGTTCTTGGCCCAGGCGTTGTGCTCGCCAAGCAGGAAGCCGTGATCGGTCCACAGGATCAGCATGGTGTCGCGCCACAGGTCGTAGGCGTCGAACGCGTCGAGAATGTCGCCGAGCGAGGCGTCGCACTTGGACAGCAGGGCGGCGTAGTTGCGCCGCGCCTCTTCCACCTGCTCGGGCGTCTCCTGCACCGGCCGGTAGGCCGGCCAGTCGAACAGCGGCCCTTCGTAGTCGGCCGGGTAGTGGTCGCGGTAGCTGCGGTGCACGGTGAACGGCTCGTGCGGATCGAAGCACTCCACGTGCAGGAACCAGTTGTCCTCGCCGTGGTTGCGGTGCAGGAACTCCTGCGCGGCGGCGAAGGTGCGGGTCTGCGAGAACTGCCGGTCGGCGCGCACGTGCTGGCGGTTGACCCAGTCGGAGCGCTTGCCGCGCGGGTTGAGGGTTGCCGGCAGCGGCGGCTCGGCCACCTGGCCGATGAACGGGTCGCCCTCCTGGCCGCGGTAGAACTCCCACGACGAGTAGCGGTTGTGATAGGTGGCGCCGCCGTCCTCCCAGTAGTGGTAGTGGTCGGAGGCCAGATGGGTGTACACGCCGGCGCGGCCGAGCATCTCGGGCACCGAGTCGTCGAACGGCTCCAGCGGACCCCACGGCGCGTGCAGGAAGTTGGGCCGGCCGGTGTGGAAGTCGCGCCGCGCCGGCATGCACGGCATGGAGCAGATGTAGGAACGCTCGAACGTCGCCGCGCGCCGCGCCAGGCGGGCGAAGTTGGGCGCGTGCGTCCAGTCGCACCCGTACGGCGGCAGCAGGTGGCGGTTGAGAGAGTCGAACATGATCATCACGGCTTTCATGGCCGGCAGCGTACCACGCTTGCGCGCCGATCGTGCGCGTGGTCGGGCCGGCCCCCGGCGGTCGGCGGACCGGCCGGTTGACGCGGTTGACGCGGTTGACGCGGAGTAGCCGGGCGACTCAGGATCGGCGGCAATGAGCGAGCGCTATACCGAGGAGTGGGTGGCCAGCCTGCTCGACGCCGACCGGCGGTTCGGCGCCGCCGGTCCGGGCGAGTTGCTGGCCGGCGCGGCGCCCGGCGCCACGGTGGTGGACTACGGCTGCGGCCCCGGCTACTTCACCCTGGCCGCGGCGCGCATGGTCGGACCGGAGGGCAAGGTGTACGCCGTCGACCTGGAACCGCGCATGGTGGAGTTGGTGCGCCGCCGCGCGGCCGAGGCGGGCCTGGCCAACGTCGCCGCGGTGGCCAGCGACGGCACGCGCGCCGACCTCCCCGACGCGGTCGCCGATTACATCATCTGTGTGCAGATCATGCACTACGCGGAGGGCCGCGGCGACCGGGTGGCGATTGCCCGCGACCTGAGCCGCGTGCTGAACGCCGGCGGGAGCGTGCTCATCGCGCAGTGGAAACCGAAGCGGCGCGCCAGCGGCCTGCCGTACGACGAATTGTCCGGCATTCTCGCCGAAGCCGGCCTCGCCGCCTCCGGCGCACGCTCGATGACCGACGAACTCTACTACACCATCGCCCGCCGCAGTCCGTAACCTGTCAGATCGGACCGTCGAGCCCGCCGGGGCGCCCACGGCTCTTCACCTGTTGCGAGAATCGACCGCGGCGCGGGTTTCATATCGGACAGATCAGGGCGCCGAGCTGCTCCATCATGCGCAGGTTCTCGGTGTAGTCCACCGGGCAGTCGATCACCGCCGGCCGCCCGCAGGCGAGCGCATCGCGCAGGATCGGCTGCAGCTCGCCGGCGGCGGCCACCCGGTAGCCGGCGGCGCCGAAGCTCTCCGCGTAACGCACGAAGTCGGGGTTGCCGAACCGGATGTGCGAAGTGCGGCCGAACTTGCGCTGCTGCTTCATGCCGATCAGGCTGTAGCTGTCGTCGTGAAAGATCAGCGTGACGAACGCCACCTCCTCGCGCACCGCCGTCTCCAGCTCCTGGGAATTCATCAGGAAGCCGCCATCGCCCGTGACGGTAACCACGTTGCGCTCAGGATAGAGCAGCTTGGCGGCGATGGCGCCCGGCACGCCGATCCCCATTGAGGCGAAGCCGTTGGAGATGATGCACGTGTTCGGGCGCAGGCAGGGGAAGAAGCGCGCAATCCACATCTTGTGGGCGCCGACGTCGGACACCACGATGTCATCGGGGCCGAGCGCAGCACGCAGGTCGTTCAGCACCCGCTGCGGCTTCATGGGAAACGCGGTGTCGTCGCGGAACTCGTCGCGCTCGCGGAGGATGATGCGGCGCAGCCCACCGGCATAACCGTCGCTCTGCGCGGGCCGGGCCAGTGCCGCGATCCGCTGCAGGGACAGCGCGATGTCGCCCAACACACCGACCGCGACGATGTAGTGCTCGTCCACTTCCGCGGGGAGCTGGTCCACGTGGATGATCTTCTTGTCGCCGTCCGGGTTCCAACGCTCCGGCGCGTATTCGACCAGGTCATAACCGACCGCGATCACCACGTCGGCACGGTCGAAGCCGCACGACACGTAGTCGCGCGCCTGCAGGCCGCAGGTGAGCAGCGACAGGTCATGGTCGTCGCGCAGCACGCCCTTGCCCATGAAGGTCTCGGCGACCGGGATGTTGAGCTGTTCCGCGAACCGGGTCAGCGCGCCGGCGGCGTCCTGCCGCACCACCCCGTTGCCGGCCAGGATGATCGGCGACCGGGCCGCGGAGATGATCTCGGCGGCGGTGGCGATCTGCGCCTCCGGCGGCTCCGGGCGCGGCGGCGCCTGCGGCAGCAGCGGTGCGCCGGAGACCTGCTCCTCGGCGACATCCTCGGGAAAGTCGATGTGGGTAGCGCCCGGCTTCTCGGTCTGCGCCACCTTGAACGCCTTGCGCACGATCTCCGGGATGATGCGTGCGGTCTTGATCTGGGCATTCCACTTGGTGACCGGGCGGAAGGTCTCCACCACGTCGATGTGCTGGTGCGACTCCTTGTGCATGCGGTCGAGCGACGCCTGGCCGGTAATCGCCACCACCGCGCCGCCGTCCATGTTGGCGTCCGCCACGCCGGTGACCAGGTTGGTGGCGCCGGGGCCGAGCGTGGCCAGGCACACCCCGGCGCGCGCGCTCAGGCGGCCGTGGACGTCGGCCATGAACGCCCCGCCCTGCTCGTGGCGCACGCCGATGAAACGGATCGACGAGTCGAGCAGGGCATCCATCACGTCGATGTTCTCCTCGCCGGGAATGCCGAAGATGAACTGGACCTGCTCGTTCTCCAGGCAGCGCACCATCAGTTCGGAAGCTTTCATGACACTCTCCTGTCCATAAGATAGCGACGGTTCGCTGCTACGAGTCGAGCAGCAGGGCGGCGAGCTGGTCGAAGTCGGACACGGTCGCGTCGGGCAGGTACTGCGGCGCGGTTTCCTCGTAGGGCAGGCGGTAGCGGTCCACGTAGATGCCGCGCAGCCCGCAGGTGCGCGCGCCGAGCACGTCGAAGCTGTTGGCGGACACCATCGCCAGCTCGCCCACCTCCAGGCGCAGCTCGCGGGCGGCGAGGCGGTACACGGCCGGATGCGGCTTGAAGGCGCCGGCCGCATCGACCGAGATCACGGCGTCGAACGCGACGCGGATGCGCCCCGCGACCAGCCGCTCCAGGTAGGGCGCATCGCCGTTGGACAGCGCCACCAGCCGATAGCGCCCGCGCAGCCGCTCCAGCGCGCCCCGGCACTCCGGGAACGGGTCCAGCCGCTCCCAGGCGTCCAGGTAGGCCTCGTAGTCGGCGACGGTAGGCGTGAACCCGCAGGCGCGCGCCACGTAGCTGAACGCGCGCCGCACCGTCTCCAGGTAGCCGCCATGACCGAGCATCATCAGGCTGTCCTGGTACTGCTCGATGCGCTGCCGGTAGCGGAGCTGCCGCCAGAACGCGTCCGCTCCGCCGGCGGCCCGGCCGGCAAGCAGCGGCTCCAGGGCGGGCGTCAGGCTGCCCGCCAGGTCCAGCACCGTCCCGAACAGGTCGAAGGTCAACGCATGGCAGCGGTTCAGCGGACTCATGGCGGCGCACTATAGCACGGCCCGCACGCACCGGGCGCGGTGCCGCGGCGCGGACTGGGTCAGTAAGCAGGATTGCGATGGCGGAAGCGGGTTCAGTGTCTCATGGTTGTCGTGGGGCAAGTCCCCGGTGGCGACTGGTCGACCACGTCGGCCAACTACGCGGGTCACGCGGTGACTTCATCCGAGAAACGCCTTTCCGGCGGTAGCTGTCAGCTTCTCCACGTCGGTCTTGTCAGCCTTCGTCTCTGCCAGTTCACGCACGGCCGCGAGGATTTTGTCCGTGCCTTCACGAACCATATCCGCGGCGCTCGCTTCGATGCGCTGCTCCAGGGCCGCAAGATCGTCCTTGGTCGCCATGCGCTCGGTGAGCCGCTGCTCCAGGACCGCATGATCCGCCTTGGTCGCCATGCGCTCGGTGAGCCGCTGCTCCAGGGCCGCAAGATCGTCCTTGGTCGCCATGCGCTCGGTGAGCCGCTGGCCCAGGGCCGCAAGATCTTCCTTGGTCGCCATGCGCTCGGTGAGCCGCTGCTCCAGGGCCGCATGATCGCCCTTGGTCGCCACGCGCTCGGTGAGCCGCTGCTCCATGCTCGCCAACTCGTCCCGCAGTTCCTGCCGCGAAATACCTCCGCCGTTCATTGAAGATGGCACAATGAAACCTCCGACGCGATAGTACTTTTTGGAACGCTCATTATACAACCCTGCAACCGACTGCCCGGCGCGCAGGTCACTTGATGGCGTACAGCTTGCCGTCGTGGGAGCCGACGAACACCGTGCCCCCGGAGACCGCCGGCGAAGAGGTGATGATGCCGCCGGTGCGGAACCGCCAGCGCAACTCGCCGGTGGCCGCGTCGAGCGCGTGCACGGTGCCGTCGTCGGAGGCAGCCACCAGGACATCTCCGGCGAGCGCCGGGGATGACTTCACGAAGCGCGCGGCGGCGTACTTCCAGCGCCGCTCACGGCTGGCCAAGTCGAGGGCGACCAGGCCGGTCGAGGCCGCGATGTACGCGGTGTCGCCGGCGATTACCGGCGAAGCTCGGCTGGCGCCGCCGAGGCCATGCTTCCACAGGAAGCCGGACGGTGGCTTGGGGCGCGGCACGGGCAGGCCGAATGCCCACAGTTGAATCCAGTACGGTCGCAGCCGGTCCTCCATCGGCCACGCCCGATGGGCGCCGTCGACGGCGTACAGCTCGCCGCGCGAATTCATCACGTACACCGTGCCGTCCTGAACCGCGGGTGCCGACAGCACCGGTGCGAACACCTTGTAGTCGAAGCGCACGCGGCCGTCGTGGGCATTCAGCCCGTACAGGTAGCGGGTGGAGTTACCGACGTACACGATGCCGTCCGCCACCACGGGCGAGGAGTCGACGCGGCCCGCGGCGTGAAAGATCCAGCGTTGCCGTCCGGTAGCGGCATCCACGCCGTACACGGTGTAGTTGTCGGTGCCGAAGTAGACCATGCCGCCGGCCACTGCCGGCGACGACCTGACGCCGAGACGGGTCTGAAATCGCCAGCGCTCGGCGCCGGTGCGTGCATCGAGGGCGTACAGGTTGCCGTCGTTGGAACCGAAGTAGACCACCCCGTCCGCGACCGCCGGCGACGACTCGACCCAGCTCTCGCAGGCAAACGACCACAGTTCGCGCCCGGTTTCCGCATCGAGCGCATACAGCCGGGAGTCCTGCGACCCCACGTACACGATTCCGTCGGCCACCGCCGGCGACGAGTGGATGGCGGCGCCGGTCTCGAACTGCCAGTTCAGCACCCCGCGCGGCGCGCGTTCGCCCGCGTCGGCCGCGCCCGCGCGCCGGGTGTCGTGGCGGAACATGCGCCACTCTCCGGCCGGCGAGTCGGAGTTCACGCCGGGCGGCGGCCCGAACACCAGGTCGGTGCGCGAGTAGACGGTGTAGCAGACGACCAGCAGCAACAGCGTGCCCCAGAACATCCTGCGCCGTTTCTGATAGGTGGTTAACGGTAACAAGGTAGGCTCGGCACACAAAGTGTACCAGACCCGTACCCGCATGGAGAATCGCCGCCGGAGCGCCCTCGGTGCCTGCCGTGCCGGCCCGGCTCCCGCTTTACGGCCGCGGCGCGGCTTCCTACAGTACCTCCTCATGGCAACCCCGCAATCTCCCGCTCCCCCGAACGTGTTGTGGATCTGCACCGATCAGCAGCGCTGGGATACCATTGCCGCGCTCGGCAATCGCCACGTCAACACGCCCAACCTCGACCGGCTGGCGGCGGGCGGGACGGCGTGCACCAGCGCGTTCTGCCAGGCGCCGATCTGTACCCCCAGCCGCGCCAGCTTCCTCACCGGCTGCTACGCCAGCACCGTGCACGGCTGCAGTAACGGCAACAGCCACTGGGCGGAGGCGGCGCCGCTGGTCACCCGGCTGCTCGCCGACGCCGGCTACTGTTGCGGGCTGGCCGGCAAGCTGCACCTGGCGGGTGCGCATGGGCGCATCGAGCCGCGCCCGCGCGACGACGGCTACTCCGTGTTCCACTGGAGCCACGACCCGCGCGACGCGTGGCCGGCCGGCCATGCGTACAGCGACTGGGTGTCGGAACTCGGCGCCCACCTGGGCCGGACCTACGCCGATCTGGGCTACATGCCCGCCGAGTTGCACCAGACCACCTTTTGCGCGGACAAGGCGATCGAGTTCATGGAAATCGCCTGGACCCAGCCGTGGCTGATGAGCGTGAACATCTTCGACCCGCACGCGGCGTTCGATCCCCCGGCCGACTATCTCGCGCGGTACAACCCACACGACATGCCCGCACCCGCGTACCGGGAGAGCGACCTTGCGGCGCAGGAGCTGCTGCGGGGAGTGGACTTTCAGACCGAGGCCCGTGACCCGGACAGTTTCGACGCACGCAGCAAGATCGCCGCCTACTACGCCATGATCGAGCTGATCGACCACAACGTCGGGCGCATGCTCGACGCTCTGGAGCGCAGCGGGCAGGCCGACAACACGCTGGTGATCTTCACCAGCGACCACGGCGAGATGCTCGGCGACCACGGCCTGCTGCTCAAGGGGTGCCGATTCTACGAGGGGCTGGTGCACGTGCCGCTGATACTGCGCTGGCCGGGGCAGGTCGCCGCCGGCGCCACGACCGACGCGCTGGTCGAGCTGACCGACCTCGCCCCCACCCTGCTCGACGCCGCAGGCGTGCCGGTGCCGGAACACATGGCGGGCCGCTCGCTGCTGCCGCTGCTGCGCGGCGCCACCGCCGAGCATCGACCCGAGGTGAGAAGCGAGTACTACGCGGCACTGCGCCGCCTCGACCGCGCCCTCGGCGGCTGGGCCGACTCACGCGCCACCATGATCCGCGACCGGCGCTACAAGCTCGCCGTCTACCACGGCCACCCGGTCGGCGAGCTGTTCGACCTGCAGGAGGACCCCCACGAGCACCGCAATCTGTGGCACGACGCCGGCCACGCCGACCTGCGCTTCGACCTGCTGCGCCGCTGCTTCGACGCCACCGCATTCGCCATCGACACCGGCCCGCAGGTGACCTGCAGGTTCTGACCAGCCCGCTTCGCGAGCGCGAACCGGGGATGCACCTCGCTGGCTGCTGCCGAGTTGTTTGAGGACCTGTTCTCGATCCCGATCAGCGTCGGGACGTTGGTGAATATCAACGCCAGCTGCGCACAGCGCCTGACGGGGATCAGTGAGATGATCCGTGACACGATCGTGGGTGAGCCGGTAGTGGGTTTCGATGAGACCGGGATCGGCATCGGCGGCCAGCTCTGGTGGCTGCACGTGGCGAGCACCGACCTGCTGACCTACTACGCGGAGCACGCGAAGCGGGGCAAGCAGGCAACTGACGACATCGGCATCTTGCCGGACTACACGGGGATGGCGCTGCACGATCATTGGCAGAGCTACTTTCGCTATCAGTGTGGGCATGCGCTGTGCAACGCGCATCATCTGCGCGAGTTGACGTTCATCGAGGAACAGTACCAGCAGCCGTGGGCCATCGAACTGACGGAGTTACTGGTCACGGTGAACGCTGCGGTGGACAACGCGCAGGAGCACGGCCGCCGGCGGTTGTACGGGCCTGAGCGGCGACGATTCGCCGCTGCGTACCGCAGCATCATCAACGCTGGACTGCGCGCCAATCCGCCGCCGCCAGCGCCACCCGGCAGTCGCAAGAAGCGCGGTCGTGGAAGCAAAGCAAACCGCGCAATCTCCTGCTCCGGATGGCCAGCCGGTGGCGATCGGTGCTCGCGTTCATGTATGACTTTCGGGTACCGTTCACCAACAACCAAGCGGAACGGGATCTGCGCATGATGAAAGTTCAGCAGAAGATCCCGGGCACGTTCCGTAGCACTGACGGTGCGGCCGCCTTCTGCCGGACCAGATCCTATATCTCCACGATCCGGAAGAACGGCAGCAACGTCATCGAAGCCCTGCGGACCGACTTTGAAGGCCGCCCCATGATGCCTCCCTGCCTCGAACCGTTCCCCCCGGCTGAATAGTTACTGGGTCAATTTGAAAAGTAGGGGGAAGGGGAAGGGAGCCTCGTGCCATGCCTGCCGTGCCTAACCATGTCACGCCATAGCTGGCCCTACCATGGCTATAACGAATAACGTGAGTAGACGCTTATCACCCTCCCTCGCTATTCGTATGGATTGTGCCGATCACCACCGACGCGCCAAACAGGGCTTGATGGCCAAGCGGATCATGGAACGTCAGGCGGTAGCCAGCGGTCAGGCCAAGCCAGCCGTCGAGGATCACGTAGGTAGCCTTCGCTTCGATCCCCCACTTCGTGGGTTCGTGGTCGATGATGGTCTGCGGTCCGATCGGGCAGTGAGGCTCCCCGTGGTACACTGGGCACTTCTCCTGCTGACGCCGCAGCACGGTCTTCTTTGTCTGCCCGCCGGTGACGGTGACGCCGACGCTGGGGTACAGGTTGTCGAGCAACTCCACGTTGACTCCGAGGGAGCCCCCCGCTTGGTAGCGGGTGCCGCCATCGTCCGGCGTCTCGTTCCAGCCGTACACGGTGGCCTCCGCGCCCATGATGGACACCAAGTTGTAGAAGGCCATCGACCCTCCGAGGTTGAAGTCAGGAACGACGGCGAACAGCCCGAGGGCCGAGCTACGCGCCGTGTCGGCCGTGGCGATGCTGCCCGCGATCAGCGAGACAGCCACGAGGGTGATCCTCCGAACCAGCATGCTGCGTTGCCTCCCGACCCGGAAGGTGCCGGGCCATTGCCGCTACGACCCGGCGTAGTTGACACGCCATGATCGACCGAGTGCGCATTGCGATTGCGGAATATATGGTTCGCGTGCAGCTCTTTGTCAACATGAGGTCTTGAAGTATACGCTATCGGCACCATGTTTGCGTTGGTAGTTATTCTTTCGATATAGAAAGGATGGTGGTGGACGGTGGGCGGCGTCGCGCAGGCGGTTGTCTCTCGTTCGGCGCAACGCAACGCCCGCCCCTTCGCGTCGCCCGGAACGTTGTAGTACGCCTCCGGCCGGGCGTGCTCCTAGCCCGCTTCCGGCGTGCAGTAGACGACGGTGTTCAGGTCGCTGTCGGCCAACTCGCCCGGCTTCCGGCCGCCGAGGAATACGCGCGCGTCGTTGACCCGCGACGGGTTGCTCAGGGTGTCGACGCGCGTGCCGTCGGGGTAGAAGGTGACGATCATCGCCTCGCGCATCGCCGTCGAATGGTTGGCGGTCGCGCCGTGCACGGTCCAGCCGAGGTGGAAGGTGCAGTCCCCCGCCGCCATCGCCTCGACCTGGTGGACTTCGAGCCGCTCGCGGGCGATGAAATCGTCGAAGTGGCGCGCCGACTCGTCGCTGATGTCGCGCCCGGCCAGGTCGCCGTAGCGGTGGGAGCCGCGCACGAAGCGGATGGTGCCCATCTCCCGGCTGCAGTCCACCAGCGGCATCCACAGCCCCAGCGAGCGGTCGGTGGCCAGCGGCCAGTAGTACTGGTCCTGGTGCCAGTGCGAGTCGGTGCCGCCCGGCTGCTTGAACAGCGCCTGCTCGTGGAAGATGCGCACCGCCGGTACCCGCAGCAGGCGGGCGGCGATGGCGCCGAAGCGGGGCGCCAGGCAGAAGCGGCGCACCCCGTCGTCGTCGAAGCGCAGCCCGAGGGTCTGCAGGAACGCCCCATGCGCCGAAGCCTGCATGCCGCCCGCGGCGAAGCGGCGCATCGCGGTCTTCCGGATCGCCGCGCCGTAGGCGGTCACCTCGTCCCGGCTCAGCACCGCGCGTAGCACGATGAAACCATCGCGCCAGAACTGCTCCACCTGCTCATCCGAGACCGCGTAATCGGCGTTCAGCGGCGGCAGCGGGGCGTGCGTGCCCGGTGCGGCGACGGTATCGGTGGTCTCGGTGCTCATCCCGCGTTCCCTGTTGCGCACTATAGCACACCGTTCCCGGCGCCCGCCGTCCGGACTTGGCGGCAGGTTGCAGCGGGTTGCCGGCACCCCTTTCCACACCCCCTTCGGAATTATTACACTACTGGTACAAAACAGCCTCTGGGGCCCAGAACGGATGTCGAGATTTCAATTCACGCTGATCGTGGGGGGGCCGGACCTGCAAAGCGATGCGGCCGGCGAGAGTCTTGTGCAGGCGGGGTGCGAAGACGCTCTCGTCGGTTACTCGGACGGCGTCCAATACCTTGAGTTCCACCGCGAGGCGCCCGACCCGGAGACCGCGATCCTGTCAGCCATCGCCGACGCCGAACGCGTTCCCGGCCTGGAGGTGATCCGGCTCGCCGGCGGCGGGCTGGTCGCCCTGTCCGACGTCGCCGCCACCACGGGCCGCATCCACGGCGGCATCAGACAGTTCACTTCCCTCATTTTCACCCACTTGTCCTGAGCGCCGCCGCGGGTCGGCGATCCAGGAACCGTCACAGGGTCGCGATCAGTTCGAAGTGCCGGTCGTGGTGCAGCAGCGCCACCTCGTGATGGCGGGCGCACGCGGCAACAAGCAAGTCGGTCGCGGGAATGGTGATGCCCCGTCTCCGTGCTCCCGACGCGAGTGTCGCCGCGCGGTCCCAGACAGCAGCATCGATGGGCAGCGACGGCAGGGTCTCTCCCATATCGGTGAGCGCGGTTCGCTCGTGCTCTCCCCGGGCACCGTTCCAGAGTTCAAGACGTACCAGGGGACACCACGCGGCATCGCCCGAGGCCAGGAGTGTTTCGACCTGACCGCGTACCGATGCGTCGCCGACGCGACGGAGTTGTTCGATCCATGCCGAGGTGTCGATGAGCGTCACGTCGATTCACCGCTCGGCGGGCTCGATCTCGTCCATTTCCGCGGCTTCGAGCGTCGCGTTGTCGACGAAGTCACAGGTGCCTGAATAACTCACCAAGCGTGCCATCCGGTATCTCCGATTGTATTCCCTCAGCGCTGTCACCACCGCCTCCCGCTTCGATTTCGCGTTCATGAATTGCATCGCGTCTGCGAGGTCGGCCTCGGGAATATCGATCGTCGTTTTCATACGTCCAGCATATTGCGTTGTCGACGTATCATCAACCTGAAAAAGGAATCCTTCGGTAACTTATTGATACGGCCTGACGGCGGTCGAGGGAGTCTTGTCGGGCCAGCCAGGGTGGAAACCGGTGGTGCCGCCGGTTGTCGTGGCGCCGCCCGGCCGTTAGAGTCCCGCCATGAGCCGGCGTGTCCTCCTTGCGTGCGCGACCGCAATGCTCGCCGTGTTCGGTCTGCAAGCCACGCGGGCCGAATCCGCGGCGATCCGCCTGTTCGAACTGCTTGCGCCGGAGGCAGTAACCGAACCGGCGGCGCTTGTCGAGGCGGCCGCGGCAGTGTCGGCCGCCGACGTTCATGCGCTGGCGGCCGCCGGCGCGGCAACCCTGGTCGGCCGCGCGGATGGCATCACCGCGCTGATGCCGGTGGCGGCCTTCAACGGCGATCCGGCGGTGGCGCAGGCGCTGATCGACGCCGGCGCGGATCCGGCTGCGCGTGAGGCCAACGGTTGGAGTGCCATCCTGTACGCAGCCGCGTTCAACCGGAATCCCGAGGTCGTGCAGGTGCTGCTGGACGGCGGCGCCGCACCACGCACCGGCGGTGCCACCGCGATCGTTCCCCACCTGTGGGTTCCCGGCTACCACGCCGTGCTCGACCGCGTGGCTGAGCTGCAGCGGCGCGGCACACTGCCGGTTGCGTCCACGCACGGCGGCGAGACCGCACTCCTGCTGGCGGCGGCTTACAACGGGAATGCTGCCGTGGTGCGGACCTTGACCGCGGCCGGCGCGGACGTGCGGCGCGCCGACGTCGACGGCAGCACCGCCCTGCTGTACGCGGCCTGGTTCAACCGGAGCGTTGCCGTGCATCGAACGCTGCTCAAAACCGGCGCCGACACCACTGCACGCGACAACCGCGCGCGCACCGCTCTGATCGCGGCAGCCACCGGTAACCCGAACCCGGAGGTGGTGCAGACGTTGCTGGAAGCCGGTGCCGAGGTGAGCGCCCGCGACGAGCTGGGCTTCACCGCGCTCATGGCCGCCGCCGCCAACCACCGCAGCCCTGCGGTGGTGCGGATGCTGTTGCACGCCGGCGCCGACCTGCACGCGCGCAACGGCCGCGGTCGGACGCCCCTGATGGAAGCGGCAGAGAACAACCGCAGCCCGACCGTGATCGAGGCGCTCCTGGATGCCGGCGCGGACGTCGCCGCGCGGGATGAAACGTTCTCCATGACACCGCTGATGTTCGCGGCGTGGGACAGCGAGCGTGCCTCGGTAGTGAGGGCGCTGCTGAATGCCGGCGCCGACCTGCACGCGCGCGACCGCGATGGCTGGACCGCCCTGATGCATGCGGCCGTCTACAACATTCACCAGGACAGCCCGGCGGTCGTTGGTGCGCTGCTGGCCGCCGGGGCGGACGTGGACGCAGTGGACGACGTGGAGGGCTACACCGCGCTGATGTGGGCCGCCAACCACGGCGAAATCCCCGCCGTCGTGCACGCGCTGCTGGACGCCGGCGCGGACCCCGCCGTGCGCGGCAGGAACGGCGAAACCGCGGCCACGCTGATGGCCTCCAACGAACCCCTGCGCCGCACCTCGGCCTACCGCCGCCTCATCGAATCGCCTCCCTGATCGGCTCCTGGAGCGAACGAGTCAGCTCCCGTAGAGACGAGTCAGCTCCCGTAGAGAACGAGCGCTACGAAGTACCCGTTGCCGCGTCGGTGGCGTCGCCGGCGGCGCGGAAGGACTCGATCTCCGCCGCCAGCTCCGGGTCGCGGGACGCATACTCCAGGATCGACCGCAGGTAGCCGGCCGGGGTGCCGATGTCGAGGCGCCGGCCGATCATCCGCTGAATCACGACGCGGCCTGCCCGCGCCAGGTCCTCCACCCCCTCGGTGTAGTTGAACTCGCCGCCCCGGTGGCGCTCCCAACGCTGCCTCAGGGCCGCGTAGATCTCCGGGGTGTACAGGTAGCGCCCGATGGAGGCGTCGCGGCTCGGCTCGGTGCCCGGCGCCGGCTTCTCAACGATGCCGGTGATGTGCAGGCCATCCTCGGCCAGGGCCACCACGCCGTAGCGTTCCAGGTGTGGAGGGTCGTGCTCGACGGCCAGCACGCTGCAGCCGGTGCGCTCGTACGTCTCGATCATTTGCCGGGTGAGCGGCGGCCCGCCGACGTGCAAGTCGTCGGGGAACACCACCACGAAAGGATCGTCTCCGGTGAACGGCTCGGCCAGCATGATGGCCTGCCCCGTGCCCAGCATCTGCTGCTGGCGCAGGAAAAAGAACCGGCCCGGCGGTACCGCGATGGTGCGCTGCTTGTCCGCCGCACCCTCGGATTCGAACACCTGCTCCAGTTCCACCTCGCGGTCCACGTAATCCTCCAGCGCGCGCTTGCGGCGCGAGGTGATGAACAGCACCTCTTCGATCCCCGACTCGCGCAACTCCTCCAAAATGAAGTCTATCGCGGGCCGATCGAGGACCGGGAACATCTCCTTGGGTACCGTCTTCGACGCCGGCAGGAACCTGCTGCCATACCCGGCAGCGACAATGACCGCTTTCATGCTGCCCAGAATATAATCAGTCCGCGACCCGCCGCTCCACCGCTGCCGTGCGGCGCAACAGCCGTCGTGCGCCGGGAGGACTCGGTGCTGGACCCGTAGACCCTGGCGCACCGCTCTCCGCGCGCAGTGGAGAGGTGCTCACCGAATTCGCCGCCGGCGCGCCGGTAATCGGCTCCACGGGGCTGCCCGGCCTGCCCCTGCGGCGCGAGTGGCTCACGCCCGACCAACCGCCGAGAGTGGAAGACTGTCTGGCACGCTGAAGTCGGACGATCACACCGTTCGCGGGCGTCTGCCGCCGTCACATGCGGAGCACGATGTCCCGGCTTCCGTGCAGTGCAGGACTGCCGTCGGCGCCCGTTCGTTCGTCGAGGTCGATGATGAGCGCCGTCTTGTCGGCCAGGGCGGCGAAGATCGAATCGGAAGCCTTGCGTGGATCGGCGGCAAAGTAGAATTGGGTCGTCAGCAGCGTCCTCCCATCCAGTTTGACCTTTACGTGGATGTGGCGGGGGCGCGAGGCATAGTAGCCGGGGAGAATGGTTCGGAAGCCATAGGTGCCGTCGGCCGCGGTGACCGATTCGCCGTAGAACTGGAAGTTCGTATCCCGCCGAGAGGTGCGGCGATCGCCCGGATGCGCGTAGATCCCGTTGTTGTCGGTTTGCCAGATCTCGATGACCGCGCCGGCTACCGGACTGCCGGCCGCATCGAAGAGTGTGCCGCCGAATTCCACCACATCCCCCGCCGGAAGACTACTCGCGCCCTGCACAATTACCAGATCGCTGTCCCGATCGGCCGGCTTGGTGACCGGATAGTAGGGGCCTTCCGTCTGCGCCGGCGTGAAGTAGGCGACTTCGGCGTCTGGTGCCGCGGGCAGTGGCGGCGCGGACCCATCGCTCGCCGCGTCGGCGGCAGCCGTGCCGGCTCCGAGGCATGCCAGCAGCACAACCAGCAGAGTGCTGCGCGAGTGAATGACCAGTAGCGATTTCAACGTGCTCCCTCCTATTCGGGCATGGTCGTGCACACCCAAGCAATTTCCATGCCAATATTCTGTTATTCCCAGGACCACAACACTGCGGAGGGTGGGCAACTTGTTCCCAGGCGACACGAAAGTGGGAAAACTCCTACCGCCGCCCGAGCGGTGCGTTCCTCGGCAATACGTACACCGGAACTCCGACCTCAGGCACCCCAGCCGGCCGACAGTACCTCCGCTTGTTCCAGTACCGTTTGGGTCGCCTTCTCTTGCTTGTCGGGAGGATAACCGTGCTTACGGAGGACGCGCTTGACCAGCCGTCGGAGGTTGGCGCGGACGTTCTCGCGCAGGGTCCAGTCGATCGTGACGTTGCGGCGTACGGTGTCGACCAGTTCGCGGGCGATGTCGCGCAGCGTCTCGTCGCCAAGCACCTGAACCGCGCTGTCGTTGGTCTCAAGCGCGTCGTAGAAGGCGAGCTCGTCCTCCGACAGCCCAAGGGTGTCGCCGCGGGCGTTGGCTTTCCGCATGTCTCGGGCAAGCTGGATCAGCTCCTCGATCACTTGGGCGGCTTCCACGGCGCGGTTCTGGTAACGGCGCAGGGTTTGCTCCAGCATCTCGGCGAAGGAGCGTGCCTGTACGACGTTCTTGCGCCGGCGGGCGGCAAGCTCTCCCTTGAGCAGCTTCTGCAGCAGCTCGACGGCGAGGTTGCGCCGCTGCATGCCGCGCACCTCGGCGAGGAACTCGTCGGACAGGATCGAGATGTCGGGCTTTTTCAAGCCGGCGGCGGCGAAGATGTCGATCACCCCCTCCGACGCCACCGCCCGCGAGACGATCTGGCGTACGGCATGCTCCAGCTCTTCCTCGGGCCGCGCCTCCACGGCGGCTCGCTTGCTCAGCACGGCCTGGACGGCCTGGAAGAACGCCACGTCGTCGCGGATGCGCATCGCGTCGTCGTGCGGTACGGCGAGTGCGAACGCTCGCGACAGGTCACGCACTGCCTGGACGCACCGCTCCTTCCCGCTCTCCTGGGCCAGGATGTGCTCCTGCGCCGCCGGCAGCAGCGCAAGGCGCTCCTGCGGGGTCCCCGCCGTCCACCGGGAGCGGTCGAAGCCGTGGAACAGGCCGCAGCAGACTTCGTACTTCTCCAGCATCACCGCTACCGCCTCAGCCTGGTTCAGCGCGGTCTGCCCGGTGCCGCCGCTCTCGGTATAGGTCGCGAGCGCGCGCTTGAGCTCGTGCGCGAGCCCGAGGTAGTCGACGACGAGGCCACCCGGCTTGTCCCGGAACACCCGGTTGACCCGCGCGATCGCCTGCATCAGTCCATGGCCGCGCATCGGCTTGTCCAAGTACATCGTGTGCAGGCTCGGCGCATCGAACCCGGTGAGCCACATGTCGCGCACCAGCACCACCCGTAGCGGGTCCGACGGGTCGCGGAACCGTTTCGCAAGCGCCTCCCGGCGGGGCTTGTTGCGGATGTGAGGTTGCCAATCGAGCGGATCGGAGGCGGAGCCGGTCATGACCACCTTCAGGCGCCCCTTGGCGTCGTCCTCGGCATGCCACTCCGGGCGCAGGCAGGTGAGTTCGCGATGGAGGTCGATGCAGATGCGCCGGCTCATGCAGACGACCATCGCCTTGCCGTCCATGGCTTCGAGGCGCTGGTCGAAATGCGCGACGATGTCGCCAGCGACGAGCTTCAGGCGCTTCTCCGCCCCGACGACCGCTTCGAGCTGCGCCCACTTGGTCTTGAGCTTCTCCTTGCGGTCGACCTCCTCTCCCTCGGTGGCTTCCTCGAAGCCCGGGTCGATCGTCGGCCGCTCGCGCTCGTCGAGCGTCAGCTTGGCGAGCCGGCTCTCGTAGTAGATCGGCACCGTCGCCCGGTCCTCGACCGCGCGCTGGATGTCGTAGACGCTGATGTAGTCCCCGAACACGGCGCGGGTGTTGGCGTCCTGAAGCTCGATCGGCGTGCCGGTGAAGCCGATGAACGAGGCGTTGGGCAGCGCATCGCGCATGTGCCGCGCGTAGCCGTCGAGGAAGTCGTACTGGCTGCGGTGCGCCTCGTCGGCGATGACGACGATGTTGCGCCGATCGGAGAGCAGCGGGTGGCGGTCTCCCTTCTCCTCCGGGAAGAACTTCTGGATAGTCGTGAACACGACGCCGCCGGCTTGGACGGCGAGCTTGGAACGCAGGTCGGCCCGGCTCGCCGCCTGCACCGGCGGCTGACGCAGCAGATCGTGGCAGCGCGCGAAGGTGCCGAAGAGCTGGTCATCCAGGTCGTTGCGGTCGGTCAGCACCACCACGGTCGGGTTGGCCATCGCCTGTTCGCGGATGATGCGCCCGGCGTAGAACGCCATGGTCAGGCTCTTCCCCGAGCCCTGCGTGTGCCAGACGACCCCGATCCGCCGATCGCCGGGATCGCCGCCGGGCTGAATGCCTGCCTCGTACCGGCCGCCGGTCTCGGCGATCCGACGCGTTTCCTGCTGCAGCGCGGCCGCGCGCAGGGTCTCGCCGACCGCCGCCGTCACCGCGTGGAACTGGTGATAGCCGGCCATCTTCTTGACCAGCGCGCCGCCGTCGTCCTCGAAAACGATGAAGTCGCGCAGCAGCGACAGGAAGCGGTGTTGCTCGAAGACGCCCTCAATCGTCACCTGCAGCTCGGTATAGAAGGCCGGCGCCAGCTCCTGGCCTCCGATGGTCCGCCATGGCTTGAACCACTCCCGGCCGGCGGAGAGCGTCCCGAGCCGCGCCTGCATGCCGTCCGACACCAGGAGCACCGCGTTACAGGCGAACAGCGCCGGCAGTTCCGCCTTGTAGGTCTGCAACTGGTGGAACGCCGACCAGATGGTGGCGTTCTCATCGGCCGGATTCTTGAGCTCGATCACGGCCAGCGGCAGCCCGTTGACGAACACCACGATGTCGGGCCGGCGCGTGTTGCCGTTCTCAGACACCGTGAATTGGTTGATGGCCGACCACGTGTTGGCGTCCGGCTCATCGAAGTCGATCACGCTCGCTTGGGCGCCGCGCACGGCGCCGTCCGCGTCCCGATACTCGACGTTCACCCCGTCCACTACCATGCGGTGGAACGAGCGATTGCGCGCCTCCAGCGTTGCACCCTCCGGGCGCGTCAGCCTGCGTAGCGCATCGTCGAGCGCCTCCTCGGGCAGACTGGAGTTGAGCCGGCGCAGTGAGCCGCGTACGGCGCTCGTCAGCACTGCGTCCGCGTGGCTCGCGCGCAGCGGATAGTACAGCGAATCCGGTCCCGGCGACATATCCGGGCCGCCGTGGACCTGGTATCCGAGCGCCCGAAACCAATCGAGCGCCGCATCCTCCACCATCGATTCCGTCACGATCGGCATCGACTACCTCAGCACCGGTAGGGATTCCAGGCGAGTGAGCCAGTTACCGAAGTGGGCACACTCCCTGCGCATGCAGTCCAGCCCGATGCGCTCGGCAAGAGCCGGACCGTGGCGGACCTTGCGATAACCCGGGAGTTGCTTCAGCCGCGCCGACGGATGGGTGTCTTCGCCATCGTTGATGTGTTCCGGGCTGGCGGCTCCACGCCGGGCCGCGGCAAGCTCCTCGGCCGGTTGTTCCCACTCCGGCTGCTCCCGCGCGAAGTGCGACGTATCCGAGAACAGCAGCGCCTCGAACTCGTGCGGCTGAATATACGGCAGGAACCGATCAGGGCGACGCTGTGCCAGGAGCCGCACCTCCTTATGCAACTCCTCCTCGATGGCCGCTGCGCGCTCCAGGGGATCTGACGAGGAGGCGCCAACTCCGGGAAAGTCGGTTGGCAGTCGATACAGATCGAAGAACGTCGTCACGTAGGTGTCCGGTCGTTGACGCAGCGTATCACGCAGGAACCGCAATACCCGTTGTCCGCTCAGAGCGCCGCCTTTCCCCTTGGGAGAGGTCGGAATCAATCTCGCTTCGACGAACACGTTCGAGTCTGTGAGTTCCGGCCCGAGAATCTGCATCACGAAATCCCGCTCGGTGCGACCTTCACAGACAACCACTACCCAGATCAACGCGCCGGCCCGCCGCCGACAACCTCCGCCTTCCAGAGCTGCCCCACCGAGTAATCCTCCAGCCAGTCCCGCAGGACGTCCGAATCCAACCTCTCGAATACAGACTCGCCATCCCTTCGGTGGACCACCACCACGTCCTCCGGATCGAACTCGCTGACAAGGTCGGCTGATTGAGTGGAGAGAATTACCCTCCGCGCCTGGCTGGCGCCTCGAACCATCTCGGCGAGCAGTGTGAGCGCCGTCGGATGCAAGCCCAGCTCGGGCTCGTCAATGATGATCGGATCAGGCTGCAACTCGGGAGGTTGAAGGAGCGCTGTCGCCACACAGACGAATCGGAGCAACCCGTCGGAGATCTGCCCCGGACCCAGCGGCGTGTCCCGATCATCCCGGTGGTACCACTCCAGCTCGACACGCTCCTCCACGTCCCTGCGATACACGAAGTCTCCAAAGAACGGAGCGGCGATCCGCACCGTCTTCACGATGTCCTGAAGTCTGCGCGGATGACGCTCACGCAGGAACCGCAGAAACGGGGCCAGGTTGCTACCGTCCGCCTTCAGGCGCAGGTTGTCACGCACCTCCTGCGGACAACGCATCCCGCTCACACGGCTCGTGTCACCAAAGTGGTACACCCGCCAGTCCCGGATGCCAGATAGCGCATACGTCGAGAGCCCGTAGATAGCCAAGTCCTTGAGATTGTCGTTCACGGCCTCCTTCGACCACCCGGATGACCCCCCAGACAACAGCCTTCGCGCGTTCATAGGTTCTGCCGCCTGTGCCGCGCCGGGAGAAAGCCACTCCCTGCCCAGAACGAGATCGTCGCCGGCAGCCTCCGCTGAGAGGCTGTAGTAGTAGTGTCCCCGATCGAAAGACAGTGTTATTTCGAGACGTGGAGTCTTCCTGCGCCCTCCGTGCAGTAATGCGTCCGCCCCCCCCTCCTGCTTGACATGCACGTGCCACCGGCGACTCGCCAGCTCGGACACCGAACGGAACACGTCCAGCAGATTGCTCTTGCCCGCGCCGTTCGCCCCGATAAGCACGTTGACTCCGCGGAGCTCGAACTCTTCCAGCGAGCGGATAGACTTGAAGCCGCGAACCGTGAGTCGGTGTAGAGTCGCCACGGTCTACAGCCCTCGGACCAGATTGCAACCAAGAAACGGTCTCACTTCCTCACCACCGGTGATCGTAGCGAGGCGATAGACCTTGTTCCCGGTGTCTACTCATCGTCATTCGGAGAGTCTCGCGACTCCTGCTCGTCGTCACGCAGGACGCCTTCGACGTGCGAATTGAGCAACCGCCACCGCTGGCCGGTACGTTCGAGGTCACCCGCCAGCACGACCAGTGCGCGGTCCTTGTGAGCCTGAACCGCGCGGTCATAGTCCGCCCGACCAAGAACCGCAACGACTGATTGCTGCCTCCCGTCGATATCGGTCGCGAGACGGATCGTTCCATCGTCTTCAGCCTCTCCGCGCTTCAGGAGCCGAACGAAGCCGTGGAGGCGCACGTCGGGTCGAGGCGCGCGCTCGCGGAGCGAATTCGCCGCCTCGCGCAGGAGAGCCGCATCCGCCTGGCCGAAACGAACTACGGTTCCTTGTGTCGCCACCGGACGAGTCCGAGCCCACGAAACGCCGACGTCCAGCGTCGGAAAGGGCTCGATGATCCGGACCAGGGCCTCGCACAGATTCGCGCTCACGCCGTTGCTCACGGTCCCCTCGAAGGCGCCGTCATCACCTGCTGCCGCCCGTTCCGTCGCCTGTTGCGACGCGGCGACGGCCTCCAGCAGCCGCCGCGTCGTCCGACGTTCGATCGGCGCGTTCCGATCGTCCGGATCCGGAAACAACGTAGGCATAGGGGGTGGCACGACCGGCGTCAGCAACGTCACCGCGAAGCTGCCTTGGTCCGTCTGCCCTAGCCGCATCCGCTTCAACACTTCGGCCGCCTCCCGATTTGCCCCCGGACGATAGACTGGCTGCGGCTCCCGAACTGAACAAGCCGCCGACAGCAAGAGATCGCGTGCGCCCCTCACGAGGTTCACGCCGTCGTCCAAGCCAACACTGCCATCGTCGCTCTCACCCGCACGCACGCGCACGACATCCCGATCCGCGGTCACGAGATTCCGATAGACCGTCAACGCGTCCTCATCGGCCACGTCGGCGAACGTATCGATCAGCATCGCCACGACGCTCGCGTAATCGCCCAAGCGCTCCGTGCGCGGCACGATGATCTCCGGCCGCGCCTCACCGACGTAGACATCCGAGTGCACGCGGTACGCATCCTGTCGCTTCCATCCGCTCGCGCGGGCATACGCCGATAGGGCCGCCGGTGACACGGCCAGCAGAGCATTCCTATCGCGAATGCTGATCTCCATCAGATCTCCCCCCTCCGGGACTGTTCCATGAGCTTCCAAAGAGCTTCTACGTTGAGCACGTTGCCTTCTGGACCGTGAACTGTGAGTGTCTGCTGATCGACTGGTCCTTGGTGTGCCTGCTGCACGAGGGCTGGACGACGCGGACCATCCGCCATGGTTCGCCCGATCGACGCTGTCCGCGTCCGACTCCGGCACGGAGATCGCGAATCCCGCACGCGCGGCCAGCGCCCTGACGTACGCCAGGGACAGCCCTTCCTTCTGATCCGGTCAATGAGGAGGGGCGCCGTCATGAGACATCTCCAACGTATTTCTTGAATCCCATTTCGTCAGCTCCCGCGCCCCGGTGTGGACCTCCCAGCCGTTCGACCTGACGAGGGCGGCATTGACCGCCACCAGCGACGGGGCACCGCCTGGTATATCTGACGCTGTTGGAAGGCTGACCACATCGCCGCCGACTCGTCGGCGGCGTGCTTGTCGACAACGGCGAGTGGGGAAACCGCAAGTCATTCGTTGCCCGCCGGCTGGCCGCAGTCGAGCACGCGAGCCTTGGACCCCACGCGCCGCCTCTGAACCAACGCGCCCCACCTCTACCCCGGCGACAAGCATCCGCCGGACGGCGCGGATGGTGGCCTCCATTTTTGCCCCCACCGAACTGGCCGATGGCGACGGCCGATTTCGACGCATCACTCATACTCCCGTTAGGCTCTAGACGCTCCGATGGACTCCGGACAGAACTAGCAATTTGAAGCCAGAGCCATCCGATCTCCGCGGCTTCGATCGCGGACACGTTGAAATCTGTGAAGCGTTTCATGTAGATCACGGACCTACCGAGTTACTGTTGGCCCATCGCAGCGTCGATCGGCGAAAGCCCATCAGACTGCGCGTATATGCGTAAGCGCTGCATGCCTCCAAGTGTGAGTTCCTCAGGTGCTCGACGAGCATTCCGTAAAGTACCGCCAAGCTTGACCCGTCCTTCGACCCAGAAGCCTCCGAAGCCGTGCTCTCGGCGAACATCCAGTCGTAATCAGGTGGCGGTGCTTCTGTTGGATATCGGCACCACGAGATGCCACTCGCGTCGCTCTCTCTGGCGCGTAAGAGCACTCCCCTATTCAAGAGTACGGTCACGCTTGGGAGGGACGAGAGGCAGGTAGTCCTGAAGTGGGCAGCGATATCGTCGAACTGAAAGTCGCCAGCGTCTACACAAAAAAAGAACGAGAACAATTGGTTCAGAAATCGATTCCCACTCCCCAGCATTATGTCTCGAAACGTCGTGTCGTCGCGGATCTCTCCCTCATAGGCGGTGTTCTCTACCAGCGGGCGATCCATCGCGGCAATCGTTGCCAACGTAGCCGTCATCGCCTGGAGGTACCCTTTGGATTTATAATAGGTCGACTTGACTTCTCCGATTGCATAGACCGAAGTTATCGGCACATATTCGGTACCGTCTTGGGCCGTATAGAGAGACGGCAGATTGAATGCATCGGCAATGATGACATCAATCTGTGGGCTCAGCCGATGCTGTGAATCAATGAGGTGGCCGGATGTTACATAGTACTGCCGAGGCAAGATTCGACGGACGTAGTCGCGTACGGCCTTCTCAACTTCATTACCAGCTGCTCGAATGTCCGACGGGTGGATGAGGGCCGCACTCTCCCGAGCTAACCTTAACGAGGCAGCGTCCCGCTTCAGTACACTCGCGAGATCAAGTGGTTTGGCCAAGTTTGCTTCCCTCCTCATTTCGTCGGCAAGTGACCTACTCGGATCTCGCCTGAAGTTAGCAGTGGGAGGAGAACGTCACGAAGGGCGGCGGTGGTGCGCGATTCGTGGACATTCGAGACGATCTGTTCCAACATCGGCGAAACGACCTGATGGAACGCCTGCACGATAGCATCGGTGGGGCGGCACAGCTCGTACCTGCTCATCGTCTCCCAGCTTGTTCGAGGCATCTTCGTACCTGTCGAACTCTGGTTTGCGTAGCTGACGAATCGAGAGGACGAGACGCAAGCAAGCACGAAGGTCGACCACGTGGGCATCCGCGGCTTCAGCACCACGATGTCCGTGGAGCAGACGCCATTCACGGGGGCGACACCCACTTTGTGAAAATAAGGTCGCAGCTTCCCGAACAAGATATCACGACTGTCGAAGGCGAACTTGCCGCTCGATACGCCCGCAGAGGTACCCCAGTCCCCCAGAGCGACCGAGCCTCGGGGCATGTGTTCGAGCCCGATGAAGGGCGTGTCGCAAGACACCCGCGCGGGATGGACTCCCCTCCGCGGCGCGGCGGCGATGTCACCGAGCGTCTGGACAGTCCACCCCTTCGGAATCTCCCCCACTTCGGAGTCCGCCAACCGGTCGGGGAACAAGTCGGCGATTTCCATCGGCAATCGGCTATCGCGCCGCTCCATCTTAGCGCGCACGGGGTCGAAGTCGACGAACCAGGATCTGAACAACTCATGCACCATCGCCTCGAGGGTCGCGTTCATCAGACGGCTCAGTTCGATCTTGTCGTCGAGAGTGCCGAGGACGTGGGCGATGGCCCGCTGTTCCGAAGGAGGCGGGACGACGAATGGGCAAGCGGAGAGAATTGCCGTGTTCAGGTTAGGCATGGTTGCGCCGTGGGCATGGCGGACGATCCACTCGCGAACGGCGGGATTTCCCAAGTAATACGAAGCATAGGTGGGATCGACACCGTTCTCCCCTAGACGCACGCGAAGGCAGCCCGTCCCGCACAACCATCCATCCTCGCGGGGTCCGATCAGCGCTCGTCTCTCGACATCGCCTCTGCGGCTGTACACGATGTCGCCCTCTCGGACCAAGTAGCGGCGCAAACGGCTTGCGTCAAGCTCGCCGATCCGTGAGATGCCAACCTCGATGACTCGGTTATCACCGAGGTTCTGCGGCATGATCGATGGAATGCCTTCGGGTCGGTAATCGGAAGCGTGGAGTTGGCTTCCGAACGGACCGGTCTGGATGTTGCCACCGCTACGCTTACAGACCTCCCCGAGCGTTGAACGTTCCCAGCCTGACGGCGGATCAGATAGATTACCCGCGCCTGTTGCACTCGTCAATGTCACTTGATCAGATCTGTCGTTAGGTTCCGCGTACCACTCCACGCCATCACGCTGGATCTGTTCCCGTAGCGCGTGGTCTCGTATCGAGTCGTACAGCACGAGATCGATCTCCTGCGCCATAGGAATCTCGTCGAGAGCGGCGGCGAGACGGGACTGGTCGGTCAGGGTTAACCGGTCGCCGAACAATGCGATGTTCACGTCCGACGACACGGTGTTCGTTCCGGTTGCACGGGATCCGAACAGGACGGCTCGTTCCACGCGGTCATTGGCCGCGATCCCGGCGATGATCGCCTCGCGATGCTCGTCCTTGAGCCCGTCCGTCATGATCCCCGCTTGGCGTCCGGAGTTCGGTGGAGGCGCAGCAGAACCGGGTGGTAGCGCTCCTTGATCAGGCCGGCACGCTCAAGGTGGTCGTATCGCTCGCGCTCGCAAGCGCTGGTCAGTTGCGCGATGGCGGTGCCGAAGTTGTCGAGCCGCTGTTGCCAGCGCCGCTCGTCGGAGTTGCTCACGACCGTTCCTGGCTCTCCATGAGGCCGAACCCGAGTGTCTTCAGATTCTGGGCGATGGCGGCGTCGAGCCGGGCTCCTTCGGCACGCTGGACTTCCAGCTCGGCGACCAGCCTCCGCATCTTCTGCTCAAACGGCTCGCCGTCGTCTTCCGGTGCCTCCACTCCAACGTAACGGCCGGGGGTGAGCACGTGGCCGTGAGTGCGCACCTCCTCCAGCGCGGTGCTCTTGCAGAAACCCGGAACGTCGGCGTAGCCGCCGGTCACTTCTTCTCCGCGCCAAGCATGGTACGTGTCGGCGATGCGGGCGATGTCCTGGTCCGTCAGCTCGCGGTGGGTGCGGTCGACCATGCGGCCGAGCTTGCGGGCGTCGATGAACAGCACCTCATCGCGACGGTCCCGGAACGTGCCGTTGTGACGATCCCGGGCGAGGAACCAGAGGCAAGCGGGAATCTGCGTCGAGTAGAACAACTGTCCCGGCAACGCCACCATGCAGTCGACCAAGTCGGCCTCGATCAGGCTCTTGCGGATTGCTCCCTCTCCGGACTGGTTGGAGGACATGGAGCCGTTGGCGAGCACGAATCCGGCCGTGCCATCGGGCGCCAAGTGGTGGATGATGTGCTGCACCCACGCGAAGTTGGCGTTCCTTCGCGGTGGGACGCCATAGCGCCAGCGCTTGTCGTCCGCGAGCCGCTCGCCGCCCCAGTCGGAGACGTTGAATGGGGGATTTGCCAGGATGAAGTCGGCCTTGAGGTCGGGGTGGCGGTCGTTGTGAAAGGTATCGCCGTGGGCGATCTGGCCCTCGATGCCGCGGATGGCGAGGTTCATCTTGGCGAGGCGCCACGTCGTGTAGTTCGACTCCTGGCCGTAGACGGAGATGTCGCCGCGCGCCCTGCCGCCGTTGCCGTTGCCGGTGGTGTGGGCGCGGATGAACTCGACCGACTGCACGAACATGCCGGAGGAGCCGCAGCA
>JAPPGB010000097.1 GCA_028821475.1 Spirochaetaceae bacterium | reverse complement strand
CAAGTCAGAGGACCCCGCGGTCAAATCAACGGGATAAGTAGGAAGGTCAGGCTAGGGTCCATTCAAATGCCGACCCCGGGGTCCCTAAAAATCCCGATGGGGGGTCACTTACAATGCCAGTTTCCACTTGTCCAACTACTTCGGCGAGATACCGCACGCCGAGCTGATGCGCAGCGTGGCCCCTCGCGTGAGCGACGGGCGGCTGCTGGGCTGGATCAAGGCGTGGTTGGAGATGGCGGTGGAAGAGGACGACGGCAAGGGCGGCAAACGCCGCACGAACCGAGCGCGAAGGGAAGGAAAGGGTCGCCGCAAGGCGCGCCGGTTTCCCCGCTGATCAGCAACATCTACATGCGACGCTTCATATTGGGCTGGAAGGTGTTGGGCCATGCCCGACGCTTCGCCGCAGAGATCGTGAATTACGCAGGACGACATCGTCGTGTGCGGCAAAGCCCCCGCGGATACGATGAGGGGCGCTGTCGAGGACATGATGGAGCGTCTGCGGCTGCCGATCAACGTGACGAAGACCCGCAGTATACGAGTGCCTGAAGAACCGTTGGAGTTCCTCGGGTACCGCATCGGACGCAACTACCGCCGGGATACGGGGCGCGCCTACATGGGCACGCGCCCGAGCCGGAGCAGCGTAGTGAGCGTGTGCCGCAGGATCAGCGAGTTGACCCGCCGGAGGTACGGACTACTTGACCAGGAAACGGTCGTGAAGCGCCTGAACCGGTTGATGACCGGGTGGGCGAATTACTTCCAACTGGGACAGGTCAGTCCGGCTTACCGGGCGGTCGACGCGCATGCGACCAGGCGGCTGCGCCAGTGGCTATGCCGCAAGCACAAGGTACGGGCCGGGAAGTACGTACGCTTCCCGGACAAGCGCCTGTGGGATGACCTGTCCTTACTCGCCTCGTGTCGCGGACGGCACGCTTTCCGTGGGCGAACGCATGATCTCGTCCGAGAGCCCGGTGCTGGAAATCGGCACGCCGGGTTCGATGAGCGGGGAGAGGAAACGTGGCTATGGTGGGGACTGAGGCACCGGCTTCATGCGAAAGCCGCCGGTAACAGCTACTCCCCCCACCTCCGGCCGGGCGCGCCTCTCCTCGACTCTACGCTAGGGGCGACTGCTTCCTCCAGATCCCGCCTCACGGCGGACACCCTTGCCTTCCGCTAACCGCTCCCCCTGTCGGGCAGGTAGAAGGACTTGCAACCTTCCGCGACTGCTCACCTCCCAGTGAATGCCCATGCTGGGCGCGCGCCGAAAAAAAGCCGTCGGAGATTCCTCCGACGGCCCCAAGTAACGAATCTGCTTGGAAGTTAGTTACGAATGGTGACGGTCACTTGATCCGTCACCGACTCACCCTTGTTGTCCTCACAGGTTACAACAATCTGGAATGAACCTACCTTCGCGGGTGTGACTTGGATTACCTCGCGGGCGGCATTGAACTCTACCGTTGCATACGCAGCATCACCGGAAGGCTGATTGGTGGTAAAGTCGCAGATACCATTCGCTCCATCAATTGGATCCTCCGCGTCATTCTCGACAAAATATTCGCTGAGATCGATGAAGTCGACGGCGCTGGTCTGGGCCGCCTTGCTAAAGATCTTGGTCGCAATGTCGGACAACGTCTTTTTGTCGCCTGCCATCTTCCCGGCGGGAATTGTGTCACCTGCCTCGTATACGTCATTCATCGGCGGAGTGTTGACCTTTACCTGAATGCTCGACGTGCCAGTAGCCGCGGTCATCACGGATTCCCCAAAGGGGTCTGTCGCCTTGAGGATTACGGGAATGGTGTCGGCACCAGAAGGGCCGCCCTTCTTCGGCGTCAGCACCAGATCACCATTCGCGTCTATGCTCACACCGAGAAACGCTGCATTCGCCGTCATGGTTGCTTCATCGCCTCCGAGCTCTGCCGTGACCTTGAGGGCATCGCCGTCGATATCATCGAACGCATCATCGGGTACCGATACCGTCACTGGTCCACCATTTGAGGCTAAGCGATTGACACCAGTTCTCGACATGGCTGTGAAAGCAGCGTCGGTCAAGACTGTGGCAACCGCACTCGGGGTGGCATTAGAAGCGCGAACCATAACTGGGATCTGATGTGTCGCCTCCCCATCGGGCAGACCATCCTTCACCGTCAACTCAAGCGTCACCATACCGGCTTTCTTAGCCATGATAGCCAAGTACGCTGTGGTGCCCTGTACGGCTTTCGTGACCGGAGTCCCGATGATCGCGGGATCCGCGCCAGAGGTGTCCACGTTCGTCATGTCATTTAGATAGACATCGACGATCTCTTTGTCATCATCGGACAAATCCCCCAGGGAATAGACGAGCTCCAATACACCTTCCGGATCTTCGAAATAGTTCGATACCGTCAACTCATGGACGATCCTCAGGCCGTCGGTGGCGGGTGCAGTATTCGCTAGAGCGAAGTTCTGCGTACCAAGAGTCATGCCTGCCTTGATGCGCGGCGCCATGTTCAGCGGGGCGGGTGTACCTGGTTCCCCTGGAGGTCCGGTAGCGCCCGTATCGCCGGTGTCGCCCTTGTCGCCCTGTGGGCCGCGTTCGCCAGCGTCGCCCTTGGGGCCTACGGCGCCTTGGCAGGCTACGAACATGACCGCCACGGATACTATTATCGAAATGAACGCCGCGAATTTCATCGGGCGTGCAACCCTCTGTGTCATAAAGACCTCCTGCCCGCTCGCGTTACCTCACGGCGGTACGTGTTATGAGATGAATGATTCGAGCCCTGCGCCCTCATCAGCAAAGGAAGAATCGCCAGCGGGCCTTGACGATCAGGGCTTTCAGAAGCCCAGAAACCACCCGGTGGATTCTCCAATGATCGGTTTCCCGACCATCAAACCTTACTTCTGCAGCCCTCCCTTTTGCCGACTCCAACAGGCGCTGGTGCCGTTCTCACGAGACAATACCCTCCCGCGGGACATACAATGGACCGACTGGCAAACTACTGTCAAGCGGTAATTTTGCACAATCCGAGGGCCTCCGGCACGGCGGCCGCCCCTCCCAGGGTCCCGTACGGCGCATCGGGCAATGCCTTGCACGGAGTAAACATGAGGGTTCCGCGCGGGTTTGTCAACCACTCGTTTCAGGAGGGCGGAGATCGCGGCGGGCGGCGCGCCGGCGGAGGGGTCTGGCGGGCCCGGGTGGTCGCGGTGCACGCGGATGGCGGGGCGGGGCGGCGGTCCGGGCG